>JANNKS010000440.1:0-4536 GCA_031396425.1 Rhizobacter sp.
GAATCCCCTAGGGGACGCCACATTGGGCGGGCGCAGAACAGCAGCGGCCCGCCGCGCGAGGAGAAAGTTCGAGTACGAGGAGTGGTAGTTCAGTTGGTTAGAATACCGGCCTGTCACGCCGGGGGTCGCGGGTTCGAGCCCCGTCCACTCCGCCATCAGATTCAACGGGTTGCAGCAGCGATGTTGCAGCCCGTTGTCCTTTGTGATGTGCCCCATCAGCCGGACCCCATCAGTGCACATTGAACGATCTCGCCGTGGATGAGCCGCGCCAACGCTCGGCCGACGCTCAGGAGCGATTTTGAGACCGACGAACCGCATTGACGCCGCCGGGCTGCGCGCCGGCGCCCTCGAGCCCAGGGTCCACGCGGCCGGCTGCGGCGCGTTGCTGTTCGATGTGGCGCAGTCGGCATTCGACCCTGGTACCCAAGCGCGGCTCTGGGCGCTCGCGTCCAGCCTTGCGGGCCCAGAAGCGCCGGCCGGTGTGCGCGACATCGTGCCCGGGGTCAACAACCTGATGCTGGTCTTCGACCCGTTGCAGCTGCATCCGGTACAGGCGCGCGCGCAACTGCTTCAGCGCTGGAACCAGGCCCGGGCCGATGCGTTGCCTGGTCGGGACATTGTTGTGCCCGTCGTCTACGGTGGGCCGGGCGGCGAAGACCTTGAATGGCTGGCTGCCCGCGTTGGCCTGAACGTCGAGGCACTGGTGCAGGCGCACGTTGCCGCCACTTACGCGGTCGCCTGCATCGGCGCCTACCCGGGCTTCGCCTACCTGTCCGGGTTGCCCGCCGAACTGGCTCAACCCAGGCGCAGCGTGCCCCGGGCCCGAGTGGCGGCGGGTTCGGTCATGATCGGTGGCGCGCAGGCGGGCGTGATGCCCTGCGACGGGCCCTCGGGCTGGCATGTGCTGGGAAGGACCGACCTCATCCTGTTCGACCCGAACCGCGCCAGGCCGTGCCTGTTCACGCCAGGCGACCGGGTTCGTTTCCACGCCGTGAAGGTCGAATCGTGATCGAGATCTTGTCGAGCGGCGCACTCAACGCGGTGCAAGACCTGGGCCGGCATGGGCACCTGAACATCGGCGTCAGCCGCAGCGGCGCGATGGACTCGCTGGCGCTGTCGTCGGCCAATCTGTTGGTGGGCAATGACGAGGCCGCCGCGGGCATCGAGGTCAACCTGTTCCCGTTCCGCTTGCGTTTCCAGTCCGACTCCCGCTTCGCGTGCACCGGCGCTGATGCGCTGCTCAAGCTTGAGGGTCGGGTCATGGCGCCGTGGTGGTCGCGCACCGCACGTGCGGGCCAGACGCTGGTGATCGAACCGCCGCGGCGCGGTGTTCGTTCGTACCTGGCGTTTGCGGGCGGCGTCGACGTACCGCTCGTGATGGGCTCACGATCGACCGATCTGAAAAGCGGCTTTGGCGGGCTCGACGGGCGCGGCTTTCGGCGCGGCGACGTGTTGCCGCTGGGTCGGGACGCCAATGCGCTTGTGCCTCGCCACGCGGTTGGCATCCTGCCACGCGATCTCGGCGCTTTCTGGCGTGAACTGAGTGAGCGCTGCATGACGATAAGGGTGCTTCCCGCCGCCGAGTACGAACAATTCACCGACAGCGCGCGCGCCGCATTCGGCGCCGTTGCGTACGAGGTGACCCGGGAGTCGAACCGCATGGGCTATCGACTGGCCGGGGAGCCGCTTGCATTGAAGCAAGCGCTGGAGCTGTTTTCACACGGCATCGTGCCGGGCACGGTGCAGGTTCCGCCTTCGGGCCAGCCGATCATCCAGTTGGCCGAAGCAAACACCTGTGGCGGTTATCCGAAGATCGCCACCATCATCGAGGCCGACCTGTGGCGCTTGGCACAAGCCTCGGTGGGCAGCCGCGTGCGTTTCGAAGTGGTCCAAGACGATGTGGCCCTGGCTGCGTTGCGCCGGCAGGCCCAGGAGCGCACGACCTTGGGGCGCAACCTTGCCCTTGCCGCCATGCGACGTTGATCGAAGCCTGATCGACACTCGACCCTACCCGTCACCCCGCCAGGAGAGCCGACATGCCCGAACCTGTTGCCGCGTTGAGCATCGACCTGAACTCAGACCTCGCAGAAGGCTTCGGCGCCTACACCATGGGCGACGACGAGGCGATCCTCAAGATCGTCAGCTCCGCGAACGTGGCCTGTGGCCTGCACGCCGGCGACCCGGAAATCATGGCCCGGGTGTTCGGCCTGGCCAAACAGTTGGGCGTCAAGGCCGGCGCGCACCCGGGGTTGCCGGACTTGTGGGGCTTCGGCCGGCGCGTCATCCCGTTCAGCACCGGCGAGATCGAACGACTGGTGGCCTACCAGATCGGTGCCGCCCAGGCCTTGTCGGTCTACAGCGGCAACCCGATCACCTATGTGAAGGTGCATGGTGCGCTGTCGCACATGGCCCATGCCGATGTGCAGATCGCCACGGCGATCGGCCGTGCGATGAAGGCGGTGGACGCGCGGCTGGTGTGCCTGACGTTTCCGAACGGACCCATGCGGCAGGTGGCACAGGACCTGGGCTTGCGCGTCGCCGCCGAAATATTTGCCGACCGCGGCTACACGGAAGAGGGCACGCTGGTGCCGCGCAACCAGCCGGGCGCCTTGCTGCACGACCCGAAAGTGGCTGCGGCGCGCGCGCTTCGCATGGTGCGCGGCGGCGGCGTTGAAACCCTGTCCGGGCGCATGCTGCCGATGAAGGTGGAGTCGATCTGCGTGCACAGCGACACGCCGGGTGCGGTTGAGTTGGCAGCAGAGGTTCGGCGCACGCTGGAAGCTGCCGGCGTGAGCATTCGCGCCTTCGCCTGACCAGCCTACTTTCGCGGTGGCCCGGCTGCCAAGGGCGCGTTGCCGTGAAGGGGAGGTGAACGGCCGCTGTGGGTCAAACCAGGCTGGCCTGTGCCGCCAGAACTTCGGTGCGTACCTGCTCCGTCAATTCGGCCTTCAGTGCGGCGAATTCCGGCCGGGTCTTGACCGAATAGTGGCGTGGATGCGCCAGGTTGACCTCGCGGTCGAGTTTGATGCGCCCCGGGCGCGCGCTCATCACAACGACCCGGCTGCCCATGAACACCGCTTCGTCGATGTCGTGCGTCACGAACAGAACCGTCTTGCGCTGCGCTTCCCAGATGCCCAGCAGCAACTCCTGCATCAGTTCGCGGGTCTGGTGGTCGAGCGCGCCGAATGGTTCGTCCATCAGCAGGATCTGCGGGTTGTTCGCCAGCGCCCGGGCGATTGCGGTGCGCTGCTGCATGCCACCCGAGAGTTGTTTGGGAAAGTGGTTCTCGAAGCCGGTCAGGCCGACCTTGCGGATGAAACCCTGCGCCACCTCCAGTTGTTCGGCGCGCGGGCAGCCACGCTCGCGCAGGCCGAAGCAGACGTTCTCGCGCACGCTCAGCCACGGGAACAGCGTGTAGCTCTGGAACACCATGCCTCGGTCCGCGCCAGGTGCGGTGATGCGCGCGCCGCCCAGCAACACTTCACCCGAGGTCTGCGAATCCAGGCCCGCGACGATGCGCAACAAGGTGCTCTTGCCGCAGCCTGATGGTCCCAGGATGGTGATGAAATCGTTCTCCTGAACCGACAGATCGGTGGCCTGCAGCGCAAGCGTCGGCGCGCCGCCCTGGGTGGACGCGAAGCTGCGTGACACACCGCGAATCGACAGGATTTCAGCCATCGTGTTTGCGCTTCAGCGCCCGAGTTGCGCCCAGGGGAACAGGGTTCGATTGGCCCATTTGAAGGCCATGTCGCTCACCAGCCCGATCAGGCCGATGACGATGATGCCGAAGATGATCTGGTCGGTGGCCAGCAGCGCCTGGCTGTCGGTGATCATGTGGCCGATGCCGCTCGACGCACCGATCAGCTCGGCAACGATCACGTAGGTCCAGGCCCAGCCGAGCACCATGCGCAGTGTTTCGCAGATCTCGGGCGCAGCGCCGGGCACGAGCACGCGCCGCACGATGCTGGTGTCGCCGCAGCCCAGCGTGTAGGCCGCTTCCACCAGGTCACGCCGAGTGTTGCCGACGATCACGGCAACCATCAGCACGAGCTGGAAAAAACTGCCGATGAAGATCACCGCGAGCTTTTGCGCCTCGCCGATGCCTGCCCAGAGGATCAGCAGCGGAATGAAGGCACTCGCGGGCAGGTAGCGCGCGAACGACACGAACGGTTCGAAAAACGCCTCGATGGGTTTGTACGCCCCCATCGCCACGCCGAGCGGCAACGCCAGCAAGGCGGCGATGATGAAGCCACCGAGCACGCGCCATACCGTCATGCCGATGTCCTTGGCGAACCCCATTTCGGTCAGCAGCGTCCAGCCCGAGCGCACCATCGTGATCGGGTCGGCCAGGAAGGTCTTGGACACGTAGCCGCTCAGCGTGAACGCCGCCCAGACCGCGACGAACACGACGAAGAAGGCCACCCCCAACACCACCCGGGTGCCAGGGTTGACGGGTTGCAGCGGCTTCATGCGCGCAGCGATCGTGGGCGCCCGCCTGGCTTACTTGAGGAAACGCGTGTCGGCGAGCTTAGACAT
>JANNKS010000469.1:0-1889 GCA_031396425.1 Rhizobacter sp.
GGCGTGCAACCGCCCGACATCGCGCTGACCAGCATGACAGGGCGCAGGTCCACCTTGCGCAAGGAGCTCGACGCCGCGGAACCGGTGATCCTCAATTTCGTGTTCACCACCTGCTCGACGATCTGTTCGGCGCAGACCGCGACGCTCGCCGCGCTGCAGCGACAGCTTCACTCCGGCGCCAGGCCGGCGCGCTTTCTGACCTTCACGATCGACCCGGACAACGACACCGCTGAGCAGCTCGCCAGGTTCGCGCGCCAGTTCGGCGTGGCAGCAGGATGGGAATTCTTTACCGGCGACTTCGACGACCTGGTGCGCCACCAGGAGGCGTTCGACGTCTATCGAGGCGCCAAGGCGGGCCATCCGCCCGTCGTTCTGATGCGGCGCGGCCGTTCGAGCCCGTGGGTCCGGGTCGAGGGCTACCCGAGCCCGCAGGATCTGCGGCGCGTCTACGACCAACTGCCGCTGTCATGACGACGCGCGCATTTCGTGCCGCACTGATGGCAGCGCTCGCGTGGCTTGGCGCGGCGGTGGCCGCGGACGGCGCAAGCCCTTCGCCGGCGCCGGCGACGATGAACCAGGGGCAGGCGAAGCTGGGACGGGCCATCTACGAAGGCACGCTGGCCGGCTTCGCTGGTCGAGTGCGCCATGCCAGCGACGCCGCGATTCAATGGCCTGCCGCGCAAGCGGCGTGTGCGAGCTGCCACCGGCCGAGCGGTCTGGGCAGCTTCGAGGGCAACCTCGCCGTGCCGCCGATCGCGGGCGAATTCCTGTTCAAACCCTACGACGCCGCGACCACCCACCGCTACGCATGGAAGTCGACGCTGCGCGTGCGGCCCGCCTACAGCGAAGCGGCGCTAAACGAATTGCTGCGCAACGGGCGCAGCGCCGATGGCCTGAGCATCTCGTCCGTCATGCCACGCTACGAGTTGGCGGCCGACGAAGTGGCCGCACTCGCGGTGCACCTGCGCACGCTGAGCGGCGGTCTTGCGCCGGGCGTCAGCGCCGAGGCGGTGACCTTCGCCACGGTCACGACGCCCGAGGTGGACCCCGCGCACGTGAGCGAACTGCTGGCGACGTTCGACCGTTTCTTCGCCCAGAAGAATGCCAATACGCGTGGCGAAACCGCGCGCCGCAGCTCGGCGTTGCGCAACGAGCAGACCATGTACCGGCGCCATCGCACCTGGAAGTTGCGCCATTGGGCGCTGCAGGGTCCGCCCGACACCTGGGCGGCGCAGCTCGACGCCTTCTACAGCCGCGAGCCGGTGTTCGCGGTTCTGTCCGGCGTGGGTGCGCAGACCTGGGCACCAGTGCAGGCGTTCTGTGCGGCGCAGCGCATGCCGTGCCTGCTGCCCACGGTGGAGCTGCCGCCGCAGTACGAAGATTTTTACAGCGTCTACCTGAGTCGCGGCCTGTGGGGCCAGGCGGTGGCGGCGGCGCGCCACCTCGCGGAGTCGCGGCCCCAGACCAGGGAGGTGCTGCTGCTGACGGGTGAAACCGACACTGAACGTGAACAGGCGAAGGTGATCCAGGCGACGCTCGAGGCGCGCGGCCTGAAGGTGCGCGTGACCGGGCATTGGCGCGCTGGTGAGACGGTCGTGAGCGCGCTGCCGGCGGCGTCGATCGCGCAGCGGCGCCGCGGCCAGGCGGGTGAAACGACACTGCTCGCGTTGGCGGGCATGGCACCCGTGGTAGCAGACGCGAACCTGGCGCGCATCGCCGGATCGGCCTGGTGGGTCACTGACCAGCTGCACGGGCCCGCTGCCGAACGGCAACTGCAGCGCGCACGCGCATGGCTGCGCTCCAACGGTCTGAATGGCGATCACGGCGTGGTCGCTCGCAACGCCTTGCTGGCGGCGACGGTGGCGGTGGAAAGCCTGGTCCACGTGGAC
>JANNKS010000511.1:0-4465 GCA_031396425.1 Rhizobacter sp.
GCCCTGCCTGAAGCGCCCCGGGCTCGCCCGGCACAAGGGGCCATGCGCGGGTCAACAAGGTGCCCGCATTCGCCCATTGAGAGCGTGAACGATTCGAGCATTTGCCCAGGCAAGCGGCCGACTCTGCAATGCAGCGGTGTAGTCTGCGGCTCGATCTCTCGCGCGACCGGTACGACGCCGGTGATTCGCACCGCCCCAGATGCTCTCACCTCAAGATTCGATCCTCGATTTGGAGTCCGCGCTGCAGCGCGCGCTGGTGGGCATCGTGCTGACGCGCGACCGCGTCATCCTGCATGCCAACCCGCGCGCCGAGCAACAACTCGGCTGGCCCGAAGGCGGGCTGAAGGGCCAGCCGCTCTCGGTGTGCTGGCCTGACGAAGCGAGCTTCGCTCGTTTCGACCTGGAGCTGGAAGCCACCCTCGAACTCGGCCAGGCCATCGACCTGGAGCGTCAGCTCAGGCGCCAGGACGGCGTGCTTCGCTGGTTCAGCCTGCGCGCCTGCGCCGTGGCGCCGCAAGACGCGTCGATCGACATCTGGATTCTTGAAGACGTGACCGAGCGGCGCCAGACCCATGCGGCGTTGGCCGAGGCGAAGGAACGCGCCGAAGCGGCGAGCCGTGCGAAGAGCGAATTTCTCGCCAACACCAGCCACGAAATCCGCACCCCGCTCAATGGTCTGCTGGGGCTCGTGCGCCTGGCACAGGAACCCGAGGTCGGGCATGCGCGCTTGCGCGAGTATCTGGGCAGCATCGAAGACAGCGCGCAGGCGCTCGCAGGTATCATTTCTGACATCCTGGACCTGTCGAAGATCGAAGCCGGGCACATTTCGATCGAGCAGATGCCCTTCGATCTGCACGACCTGCTCGGCTCGGTGTGCGGTGCCTACTCCGAACTGGCGGCTGCGAAGGGGCTGGAATGCCGGCTCGAGATCGGCAAAGGGGTGCCGCAATGGGTCAGCGGTGACCCGGTGCGGGTGCGCCAGATCCTCGGCAATTTCACCAGCAACGCGCTCAAGTACACCGCCAGCGGCTCGATCGAGATGGCCGTGCAGCGGCGCCCCGACGGGCGTCTGCGGGTGCAGGTCAGCGACACCGGCAGCGGCATCGCGGTGGACGTCAAGCCACGCCTGTTCCAGCCGTTCTCGCAGGGCGACCCCGGCAATGCCCGCCACATGGGCGGCACCGGCCTGGGCCTGAGCATCTGCCGCCAGCTCGCGGTGTTGATGGGCGGCGGCGTGGGCGTGCAGAGCAAGCTCGGTGAAGGCAGCGTGTTCTGGGCGGATCTGCCGATGCGCCGCGTGCCGCCACCGCCCAGCACGGTGGCGAACCGCAATACCGACGCCGAGTCTCTGCGCGGCGCGCGCCTCTTGCTCGTCGAAGACGACCCGGTCAACACGCTGGTCACCGAGGCCACATTGCGCCAGTGGGGGGCGAACGTGACGCTCGCAGCGAACGGGGCGCTGGCGGTGGAGGCTGTCGACGCGGTGCTTGGCCAGTTCGACGCCGTGTTGATGGACCTGCACATGCCGGTGATGGGCGGCATCGAAGCAACGATCGAACTGCGCAAGCGCTACCCGGCGGCCAAGTTGCCCATCATCGCGCTGACCGCCGATGTGTTGGTCTCGGAACGCGACCGTGCGCTGCACCACGGCATGAATGAATTCGTCTCCAAACCGATCGACCTGGAACGCCTGATCGGCGTGCTGGCCTACTGGGTGCTTCGGGTGCGGGCAGCGCGCGGCTGAGGGTCTCGGCGCCGCCCGCGCGCCGGATCAGTGTGCGTGATGTTGGCTTGAGAGGCGCCAGTTCAGCGGGCGGCGCCGCCGGGTTGGCTTGCCGGCAAAGGCAGGCCGTGCGCCAGCAGGGCGGCGCGAACGCGGTCCGGGCGGTCACTGATGATTCCATCCACGCCCAGTGTCAGCATGGCTTCGATGTCTTGGGGGTCGTTGACGGTCCACACCACCACCCTCAGGCCCAGCGCATGCGCCTCCTGAAGGCGGCTCGCGTTCAGATCGCCGTGATAGGGCGACCAGACTTGGCCCCCAGCGGCTTTCACCATGCGCGGCACGCTGCCATGCTCGGCCAGGGTCATGCCGGCGGTCCAGCGCGGATCGGCGACGTTGTTGCCCCATTCCTGTTCTGAACTCAGGTAGACCCTGGGCACCCCCGGCGCGATGCGTTGTGCCACGGCGAGCGTGCGCCAGTCGAAGCTCTGCAGGCTGAACCGCTCTGCCATGCCGTGGGCACGTGCGACATCGAGCACGGCGCGCACGAAGGCTTCAGGCTCGGGCGTCAGTTCGGGGCGCAGCGGCGAGATCTTGGTTTCGATGTTGAAGCGCACCGTCTGCGCACGGCGGGCCTTCACGCGGTCGAACAGCTGGCCCAGGGTGGGGATGCGTTCGCCGTCGTGGGCCCTTTGTTCGGGGTGGTTCTGCGCGTAGCGCGTGCCGGGGCGAAGCCGCCCGACGTCGTAACGCTGCAGCTCGGCCAGCGGCAGTTCCCGGATCGACGGGCCAGGGCTGTCGAGGTAGGCCCCGCCGGCATCGCGCGTGATGTTCGGGTTGAGCGTCGGGTCGTGCGAGATCACAACGACGTTGTCCTGCGTCAGCACGGTGTCGAGCTCGAGCGTGTTCACGCCCAACGTCAGTGCCACGTCAAACGCCGCCAGGGTGTTTTCCGGCGCCAGGCCCCGCGCGCCGCGATGGCCCTGCAGTTCAACGCCCGGGGCCGTTGGGGTTGGCGCGCCGGGCAGGCGCGTGCTCACGCAGGCCTGGCTCGCCGCACAGAGCAGCACGACAACGAACCAGCGCGCGACACCCCCTATCGGCCTTGGCGAGTTCATCCGACCACCTTAGCAGAACCGGCTGGAGTTTCCGGCCGAACCCCCCAAACGATGGCCTGCACCGCAGGGCGGCTGGGCTAAGCTTGAGGCTCGCGCCTTGTTGCAAAGATCGCATGAGTTCTGTCCCTGCCCAACCGCCCAGCCCTGCACGCGCCACACCGGTGGTGGCCGAGCACGACGTGCTGCCGCCGGGCACCCGGTTCGGCGAGTTCGAAATCCTGCGCGTGCTCGGGGTCGGTGGCTTCTGCATCGTCTACCTAGCGATGGACCATTCGCTGCAGCGCGAGGTCGCGCTCAAGGAGTACATGCCAGCCGCGCTGGCGGTGCGCGGCAATGGCCCGCTGATCACGATCCGGTCCGGCCCGCACAGCGAGACCTACGCGATTGGCCTGCGCTCGTTCGTCAATGAAGCCCGGCTGCTGGCGCGGTTCGATCATCCTTCGCTGGTCAAGGTGTACCGATTCTGGGAAGACAACGCCACCGCGTACATGGTGATGCCCTACCTGCAGGGCCGCACGCTGCGCGACAAACGGCGCGAGCTCGGCAACCCACCCGACGAAACCTGGCTGCGCGGCCTGCTCGACCCGCTGCTCGGCGCGATCGAGGTGATGCATCGCGAAGGCGTGTACCACCGCGACATCGCGCCCGACAACATCCTGCTGCCGCCCGGCGCACCGCCGGTCCTGCTCGACTTCGGTGCCGCGCGGCGCGTCATCAGCGACCGCACGCAGACGCTCACGGCGATTCTCAAGCCGAGCTACGCACCGATTGAACAATATGCCGACATGACGCAACTGCGCCAGGGGCCGTGGACCGACTTGTACGCGGTCGGCGCAGTGCTGCATTTCGCGCTGCTGGGCACACCGCCGCCGCCCGCCACGGCGCGCGCGCTGGAAGACGGGCTGGTGCCCCTCGCACAGCGTCATTTCCCGGGCGTGTCGCAGCGCTTCCTGCTCGCCATCGACTGGGCCCTGGCGGTGCGCCCGGCGGATCGCCCGCAAAGCGTCGACGCTATGCGCGCCGCGCTCGACGGGCGCAGCGTGGTGCCTGCCGGCGTGCTGCAGCGCGCCGCGAAGGTTCGCACGCCGCCTGCGGCCGGCGACGCCGCTTACGACACCACGTTGCACCTGGGCCACCCGGGCACCTTGCCGACCCAGGCCGATACGGCGCACCAGGCGACGATGCCGATGCAGCCCACCCTGCCGATGCAAGCCACTGTGCCGATGCAACCCACCGTGCCGATGAGTGCGATGGCCGCCACACAGCCGATGTTGCGGACGCAGCCGATGGTGCCGACACGACCGATGGCGGCGCCGACGCATGCGATGCCGGCCGGTGAAGCCATCGTGACGCCGTTGACCGCGTCCAACGCACCCGGCGCAGGTCAGTGGGCCCAGCCGGCAGACCAGGCAGCAGCTGGCGTGCTGCTCGACTCCGAGGCGTCTCGCGCCGCAGCGCAACGCGCGCCGGCGCGCAAATCGAAGCGTTTCATGATCCTGATGTCCGCTGTTGTGGGCGCCGCGGTGATGGCCGGCGGGCTGGGCTGGAAGTTCGGCGCATCCCGTCCGCCGCAGGCCGCCGCGCCCGGCCCCTCCATTGCAGCCCCTCCTGCGGCCGCCGCGGC
>JANNKS010000560.1:0-3371 GCA_031396425.1 Rhizobacter sp.
CACGGGCCCGCTGCCGAACGGCAACTGCAGCGCGCACGCGCATGGCTGCGCTCCAACGGTCTGAATGGCGATCACGGCGTGGTCGCTCGCAACGCCTTGCTGGCGGCGACGGTGGCGGTGGAAAGCCTGGTCCACGTGGACGACAACTTCTCGCGCGAATACTGCCTCGAGAAGCTCGAACACAACCTGGAAAACATGCCGGCGCTGACAGCCTACCCGCGGCTGGCAATTGGACCGCGGCAACGTTTCGGCGCCAAGCAGGTGATGCTGGTGCCGATGGCGTCCGACACGATTGCTCAGGCAGCGCAGAATTGAGGCGCAGCCGCCGGGCTCATCCGGGCTGACCGGAGAGGTGGCCCAGCCCGGCCTCGTTCACGCGCGACATCAAGCCGGGGCGTTCGATCAATCCGAGCTCGATGGCGGTCAGCGTCAGTTCGGTGGCGCTGCGCAGCCCGAGTTTGCGCATCAGGCTCGCACGGTGTTTTTCCACCGTCTTCGGGCTCACGCTGAGGAATTCAGCCGCCGTGCGGTTGGTTCGGCCTTCAGCCACCAGTTGCAGGATGCTGCGCTCACGCGTCGTCAGTTTCTGCAGCGGCGTCTGCTTGGCCGAAATGGCCAACGAGGGGTTGAGGTAGCTGTCGACCAGCCGGCACGAAACGTCGGGGCTCAGGTACTTCTTGCCCAGCATGACGCTGCGCATCGCGATCAGCAGTTCTTCGAACGACGCGTCCTTGAGCACGTAGCCGTCGGCGCCGACACGCAGCGACTCGCGCACATAGTCGTCCGTCTTCGATGCGGTCAGGATGATCACTCGAACCTGGGGCAGGCGCCGCTTGATGTGGGCGGTGGCCTGGATGCCGTTCATGCCGGGCAGTTGGATGTCGAGCAACGCGAGCCCGGGCAGGAGGCGAAACGCCTGCTGTGCGCCTTCCTTGCCGTCGCCCGCTTCGCCAACCACATTGAATTCGGCGTGCGCTGCCAGCAGGGCGCGCAACCCCTGGCGCATCAGGCAGTTGTTGTCAACGAGCAGAACGTCAGTGGTCATCGTGGCTCCCCCTCGGGTCAGGGTGTGGTTGTGGGGACGCCGATCGCGTCTGCCGGTGCCGCTCGGGCCGCACGCCCCGGCGGCGCGTGGATGGGTGGAACGAACACGAAGGCCCAATCGCGATAGCTGGACCTGCCGTTGAAGCCCTCGTCGCTCTTGCCAAAACCGGCAACTTTGAGCGGGGTGCCCTTGCCCAGGCTGTACACGCCGGTAATGCGTGAGCCCTGCATCACCGCACCCCAGCGCGGCTCGCCGGTCAGAGGATCGGGGTAGAGACGGCGCAGGTGGCGCACCGGAATCGGGTAGCGATCGTCCTGCTGCAAGTCCTGCAGGGTCGCGGGGAAGACGCGAGGTGTGCCCTTTGGCGCGGCGTAGAAGTAACGCTGGATCGCGGCGCGATACTGGTCGCCGACGAACAGGAGTTCCTGCTCACGCTGGCGCTGGCGCTCAAGCGCCCACACGTCGAGCGCCAGCATCAGCATCAGGCCCGCCAGCGCCAGGCTGAGCAGCAGGCCGAGCAACAACACGCCGCGCGCGGCAGTGGGCGCGCTGTTGCGATGTCGAAGGGGCCCGCTGTGCAACACTCAGCCTCCCGGTGCGGAAGTGGGCACCAGCGGGGCCGGCGGGCGCACGTCATACACGGCGCCTTGCGCCGAGTCGAGCGGTGCGATCACGATCCATTCGTTCGATTCGGTGATCGGATCGACCGGCAGCGCACGCAGGTAGCGCTTCTCCACCAGCTCGGCGAGCGTGCCGGGATAGCGCCCCTGGTCGCCGAAGAACTTGTCGATCGCCTCGCGGATCGCGGCGGCGTTCTGGCGTTGCACGTTGATGCGCGCGTTGTCCAGCGCGTGAAAGTAGCGTGGCACGGCCAAGGTCAGGAGCAGCGCGATGACCGACATCACCACCACCAGTTCGATCAGCGTGAAACCCCGCCCGGCGCGTTGCCGCGAGCGGACAGGCCAGGGTTGGGGCGTGCGCATGGGCGCGTTCGCTTCGGGCATGGGTCACCAGCTGCTGTAAGGTGTGCCGTCGAGCGCGATTCGCGTCGACTTCGACGCGACGTCGAACACGTCGGCGCCGGGGTGCGGGTCGTCGGGCCGGCTCGCATAGCTGCGCGCGCTCCAGGTCTGCGCCGCCGGGACGAGCGGGTCGGGGTGAAACGGGTCGCGCGGCAGTTGGCGCAGAAACACCAACCGCGCCGCCGCGCCGCCGTTGGTGTTGCCGGCGGGGCGCGCGCGGGCGATCTCGAGTCCCTGTGTCAACACCTCGAGCGACGGCGGGTAGCCCGATTCACCCGTGGCCTTGGCCAGCAGGCCCGTGTCGGCGGCGGCCTTGTACGCATCGAGCGCGCCGCGAATCGTGCGCAGCGCCTGGCGCAGTTCGACCTCGCGCTGTTTGACGCTCACGACCTCGACCATCGGCATGGCGGTCATCGCCACGATGCCGACGAGCACCGAAGTGACCATCAATTCGATGAGCGTGAAACCGGCCGAGTGCCGCTTCGGGGAGCGGCGCTTCATTGGGTCACCTTGATCAGGTGCGGCCGCGGCCGCGGCACGCTGAGCAGCTGGCCGTCCTCACCTTTGACGTCGATCTGCGCGGCCACCAGCCGGGTCTGGGCGCGCGCCGTCTTGGCGGCAAAGGTGAGGTTGACCAGGGCACCCGCGCCGGCCAGGCGTTCGGGCCGGCTGAAGCTCAATGCGATGTCGAGCCGGCCGGTCGTCGCGTCCGCCCGCGGTACGGCGTCGGCGGCGCCGGCCTGTTGCGCCAAAGGGCCCAGCTCGGCGGCGACGAAGCGAAGCACGAGTGGGTCGTAGCGCACGACGAGCGGAAGCTCCCTGACCAGCGGCAGTGACGAGCCTTCGAGAGCCACGCTCAGCTCGTTGCCGACGGCCGCACCGGCGGGACCGCGCCAGCTGAGTTCGGGGTCTGACGTCGGCGCAGCATCCACCGCCGGACTTGCTGCCGCAAGCGGCTTCATCGGCGGCACTGCGATCTTGCCCGGCGCTTCCCGGCCCGTGACCGGGGCCTCGGCAAGCACCGGCGCGCCGGGTGCCAGCACCGACTCGCCTTGCGGCTTCGGCCCGCGCTCGACCGGCGCTGCGGCAGGGGCCGAAGGTGCGGCGGGCTTGAAGATCGCACCGGGTTTGATCGACGGTGGAACCGGCCCCTGCGGTTGTGGCGTGCCAGGCGCCTGGCTCGGCGGCGGCGGCGCGGTATCGGGCGGGCGGGGTGACGTCACCGGCGAAGGCGCGCCGCCGCCGATGCCGATGCCGATGCCTTGAGCCCCCGCTGCCGTGGCGCCGGCACCTGGGCCGGTGCC
>JANNKS010000563.1:0-11407 GCA_031396425.1 Rhizobacter sp.
TGCAGACGCAGGTCGCCGGCACCCAGCATCGCTTCAAGCTGTGCCAGCGTGGCTTCGGTGACCGCACCGGCGGGCAGCATCAGCCACACCGAACGCGGCTGCGGCGTCGCCGCAATCGCTTCGGCCAGGCTGGTTTTCAACGTGACGCCAGGTTCGCGCGCCAGCGCATCATTCGCGTCGAGCTGGGGGTCGACGCCGAGCACCCGCACGCCCCCACGCGCCAGACGCCGCGCCATGTTGCCGCCCATCCTGCCCAGACCGACGAGGATGATCTGGGACGCGGCGTTGCTGGAGTCTGATGTCATCGGAGACGGTCCTGTGCTGGGTCGGCCGAACTGCAACGTCTACGCGGCCAGCGCCGATTTGGTTGCACCGCAGAAGGGGGTGGCAGGCGCACAGTATCGATCAAGCGGGGGCAGGCGCTGGCATTGAACGCGCCGGCAGGGCAGACCCGCGTCGGAATGGCGGGCCGATCAGTCCTTCACCGCGCTCTTCACCTTCTCGGCCACTTCCCTGGTCTTGTCCGCGCCGTCCGCGACCGCCTTCTTTGTCACGGCCTTGCCTTTCGCATAGACGGTGCGCGCCGACGAGGCCACATCGGCGGCAGCTGCCGACGCCGCCTTGCCGGTCGCCTGCGCCGCCTTCTTCACGGCCTGGCCGGTCTTCTTGGCGGCCTCGACGGTCGCCTGTTTGGCCTCTTGCGCGGCCCCTGCCTCGCCGGTGCCATGCGCCGGCCCGGCCATCCCCAGCCCAGCCAGCATCAAGGCCTTGCAGATCCGGGAGGTCGCATTGTTCATTGGTCAACTCCTTGTCGGCCGCGCTGCCGGCCGCGCCTGCGGGAACTCATTCGATGGGCCGAACTCAGCCGCGCGTACCAAGCCGGTGCACCTCGACTTCGACCTGCATGCCGAGGTAGGCGTCGGCGGCCCCAAACCAGCTGCCGCTCACCGGCGCGGCCTGGTCCGGCTCGCGCGCGACGCCGACGCGAATCAGCTGCGTCCCGCCAAGAATGTTGTTGGTGGGATCGAACGGCACCCAGCCGGCGCCGGGCAGGTAGGCCTGCAGCCAGGCGTGGGTACTGCCTGCGCCGCGGGTGGCCAGGGGCTCGGGCGCGACCGGTTGCCCGAACGCTGGCAGGTTCTCCACCGGATTGACCGGCGCATCGGCACCGGAGGCGGCGGACCGAGCAGCGCTGGCCTGTGCGCCCGACGGGTCGCCCGACTGGGCAGCGCCACCTGCTGTCGACGGGTCGAGATTCGGGTCATACAGGTAGCCTGACACGAACCGTGTCGCGACGCCTAGCCGGCGCGCCGCTTCCATCATCAGCAGCGCAAAGTCGCGGCAACTGCCGCTGCCCGCCTCGAGCGTTTGCAGCGGGGTCTGGGTGCCCTCTTCGTCGCGCGCCAGGTAGCGGAAGTCGTCCCGGATGCATTGGTTCATCTGCACCAGCAGGTCGCGTGTGCCGGTGGGGCCGTCGGTGCGGATGAACTGGCGGGCCCAATGGGTCAGGCGCCCCTGCGGGTCGTCATGGTGCGGGCGAAGGTAATGTTCGAGATCGAAGCGTTCCTGGACCGAATACGCGAACGGGAACGTCAACGCACTCGGCGCGAGTGGCAACTCGAGGTTCTGTGAATGGGCGTGCTCGATCGTGAACGTGCAGACGATCTTCAGCAGATCCGCCGCGACCAGCGGCGTGACCAGGGCCACCGAGTTCGAATGCGGGTCCTGGATCAGGCGGATGCTCGACTCGGGGCTCACCTGCAGGTCGGTGGCGAGCACGCGCAGGTCATGGCTGTCGCGCGGGCGGAACATCACGCGGTGCTCGCCGAAGCTCACCGGTTCCTTGTAGCGGTAGGTCGTGGTGTGGGTGATGTGGTACTGAACCGTCATGGGCCGATGCTAGTGCACCGTGCGCACGCGCCGCACGCCCGCCAACGACGAGTACGCGCAACAAAACGTTGCTGCCGCTGCGTCTTGATGAATACTGCGAACGCCGGCGCCGGTTATTCGGCGTCGGCCTGTCCATGGCCGCCGAACCCCTTCCTGCTCCCCCCTTCCCGGTTGAGGCTCTGCCCACGCTGGGCCGGCGCAGCGTGCTGGGTGCGTTCGCGCTGCAGCTGTTCGGCTGCGCTGCGCAGCCCGCGGCGGCACCGCCCGAGCCGGACGAGATGCCGCCCGACGTGCACCTGCTCGAGGTGCCCGGCGCCACGCTGGAACTGCAATTCGCGCCGGGCCTGAGCAGCACCACCCGCGCGCTGGCGCAGGTCTGGGTGCGCCGCAGCGCAGCGGCGGTGGCCGGCTACTTCGGCCGCTTTCCGGTGCCGCAGGTGGACGTGCTGATCGTGCCCGAGGCGGGCGCAGGCGTGCTCGGTGGCGCCAGCTTCGGCGAACCCGAAGCCCTGCTGCGGCTTCGGATCGGGCGCGCCACCACCCAGGCCCAGTTCAGCGCCGACTGGGTGCTGGTGCACGAGATGATCCATCTCGCGATTCCCCGCCTGCCGCGCGCGCACAACTGGCTGCACGAGGGCCTGGCAACCTACCTCGAGGCGCTGGCGCGCGGGCGTGCCGGGATGTTGCCCGCCGAAGCGGTCTGGCACGCCTGGACGCGCCAGATGCCGCTGGGCCAGCCGCAAGGCAACGACTCCGGACTGGACCACAACACCGGCTGGGCCCGAACCTACTGGGGCGGCGCCCTGTTCTGCCTGCTCGCCGATGTGCGGCTGCGCCAGCGCGGCACGCCCGAACGCGGCCTGCAGCAGGCCTTGCAAGGCGTGCTCGCGGCAGGGGGCGACTTCCGGGTGGCCTGGCCGGTCACGCGCGTGCTCGCAACTGCCGACGCGGCGCTCGGGCAAACCACCCTCACCGCGTTGTACGACGAGATGAAAGACCGCGCCGTGCAGGTCGACCTGGGCGCGCTGTGGCGTGACCTCGGCGTGGCCGAAGCGGGTTTGCGCGACGATGCGCCGCTCGCCGCGATACGCCGGGCGATCCTGTCATGAGGCCCAGCGCAGCGTGGGCGAACTATCATCGACTCCGACGCTCATGCCTTGCGCACGGCGCCGCGCACGCGGCTCTGCGCCGCATTGCTGGGCCCGCACCGAAGAGGCCTTGATGCTGACCCCCCCGTTTCGCGCCGACCAGGTCGGCAGCCTGCTGCGCCCGCCCGAGGTGGCGAATGCACGCGCCGCATTCAAACGCGGCGAGTTGAGCGCGCCGGCGCTGGCGCACGCCGAAGACAGCGCCATCCGTGACGCCGTACAACGCCAGCATGAAGCGGGGCTGCAAAGCATCACCGACGGGGAGTTCCGGCGCGACTGGTGGCACCTCGACTTCCTGGCCCAGCTCGACGGCGTGACGCTGCGGAACAACCCCGGGCCGAAATTCCGCATCGAGGGCCAGAGTGAACAGCCGCCGATCGCCACCGTGACCGGACGCATCGCCTGCAGCGCGCCCATCATGACGGGGCACTTCGCCTACCTGAAGTCGCTCACGCAGGCGCTGCCGGGCAGCACGCCGAAGATGACGATTCCTTCGCCTTCGATGCTGCACCTGCGCGGCGGGCGGGCTGCGATTTCGCGCGATGCCTACCCCGACATCGTGCAGTTCTGGGCCGACGTGGCAACGGCGTACCGCACCGCCATCCGCCACCTCGCCGACGCCGGCTGCCGCTACCTGCAACTCGATGACGTGGCGTTCGCCTACCTGTGCGACCCGAAGATCCAGGCCACCTGCCGCGCCAACGGTGACGACCCAGCGGCGCTTCCGCGCGTCTATGCCCAGACCATCAATGCTGCACTCGCCGACAAGCCAGCCGACATGCATGTGACGATCCACACCTGCCGCGGCAACTTCAAGAGCGCCTGGGTCGCCGAAGGCGGCTACGAACCGGTCGTCGAGGCGATGTTCTCGACCGACGTGGACGGCTACTTCATGGAGTTCGACAGCACGCGAGCCGGCGGCTTCGAGCCGTTGCGCGCGCTGCCGCGCGGCAAACGCGTCGTGCTCGGGCTGGTGACCACCAAGCTCGGTGAACTTGAAAGCAAGGACGATCTGATGCGCCGCATCGACGAAGCGGCCCGCTTCGTGCCGCTCGAGGACCTGTGCCTGTCGCCGCAATGCGGCTTCTCCAGCACCCACCACGGCAACGCGCTGTCGCAGGACGATCAATGGCGCAAGCTGGAACGCGTGGTCGAGGTGGCCCGCGAGGTGTGGGGCGAATGAGCACGATGAACAAAGCGCTCACTGCCGAAGCCGCGGCTGCTGCGGCGGCGCCGCGCCCACCGCGCGCCGCGGCAACGATCGTGGTGGTGCGCGACGGCGCACAGGGGCTGGAGGTGCTGTTGTCGCGGCGCGCCGAGGTCGGTGACCTGAACAGCGGCGCCTGGGTGTTTCCCGGCGGCGTGCTCGACGCTGCCGACCGAGACGCGCATGCGTCGTGCATCGGCCTGGACGATGCGGCCGCGAGCGAGCGCCTGGGCCTGCCCCATGGCGGCCTGGATCATTACATCGCCGCGGTGCGTGAATGTTTTGAAGAGGCCGGCCTGTTGTTCGCCATCGACGCGTCCGGCACACTGGTGGACCTGTCCGGCCCGGCGGGCAACACCTGGGCGGCGTGGCGCGGGCCGTTGCACCGCGGCGAGCGCCACATCAGCGAATTGTGCCAAGCGGCCGGGCTGCGCCTCGCGGTGGACCGGCTCGTCTACCTGAGCCACTGGCTCACGCCGCCGGGGCGTGCGAAACGCTTCGACACGCGATTCTTCATTGCCGCCGCGCCGCCAGGTCAGACCGCGGCGCACGACGGCACCGAACTGGTCGAACAACTCTGGCTGCGCCCGGCCGAGGCGCTGACACACGGCACCGCCTTGAAGCTGATGACGCCGACGCTCAAGACCATCGAATTGCTCGCGCAACACGCCAGCGTGCCGGCATTGCTCGACTGGGCGCGCGCGCCGCGCGAGGTGCCCTTGACGATGCCCCGCGTGGCCACGGGTTCACAGGGGCTGCGCCCGGTGACGCCGGATGAACACGCGTGGGCCGAAATCGGCCGGCTTGATCCGACCGGCCGTGGCCATGCGTCATACGAGCTGGTTCCCGGGCGAGCGGTGCAACTGTCGGCGCGCCTGATCCGTGTGACCGCGAACAACGGCAACATGATGACCGGGCCTGGGACGAACACCTACCTGGTGGGCGGCGGCGACCGCAATGAATGGGCCGTGATCGACCCCGGCCCTGCGCTCGACGAGCATGTGCAGGCCGTGCTGGCGGCGGCGCCCGGGCCGATCCGCTGGATCTTCGCGACCCACACTCACAAGGATCATTCACCCGCGACGTTGGCCTTGCAGGCGCACACCCGGGCGCGCAGCCACGGCCGGGTGGCCGACCACACCGAATGGCAAGACCTGAGCTTCGTTCCCGACGTGGCGTTGAGTGGCGGCGAGCGCTTCGAGTTGCCCGCCGAAACGACGCTGCGCGTCATCCACACGCCTGGGCACGCGTCGAACCACCTGTGCTACCTGCTCGAGCAAGAAAGGCTGCTGTTCACCGGCGACCATGTGATGCAGGCATCCACGGTCGTCATCAATCCGCCTGACGGCGACATGGGTGCCTACCTGCGCTCGCTCAGCGCGCTGCTCGATGAAGACCTCGAGTGGCTGGCCCCCGGCCACGGCTTCCTGATGGCGCAGCCGCAGCGCGCCATTCGGGCGGTGATCGCGCACCGCGGTCGGCGCGAGGCCAAGCTGCTGACGGCCCTGGGGAACCTCGGCCCGACCAGCGCCGAGGCCTTGCTGGAACGGGTCTACGACGATGTGCCGCAACGCCTGCACGGCATGGCGATGCGCTCGCTGCTGGCACACTTGTTCAAGTTGTGCGACGAAGCACGCGCAACGCAGGCCGGCAACAGCTGGCGGCTTGCGAGCGGCGAAAGCCCGCCGGGCGAAGATTAAGGCGCAGCGCCGGCGAGGCGGACTGCCTTGCGCCGCTCACGCCCCAGCACCATCGGCTTGGGTGGCGCTGGCTCGCGTTGCAGGCGTTCCCAGTACTGCACGGCGCGCTCGACCCAGGCCAGGTAGTGCTCATCTTCAATCGAATAGAACGGCATCCCGCGCGCCACGAATTCCGACACCGCCTGAGCGAGCCGGGAACCCGGCGGGTTGGGATTGCGAGCCAGTTCGCATTCAAGGGCGTGCAGCGCAGCCACCCGATGCATCGGCTCGGCGGCCATCAGGCGGGCTCGCAGGTGAGCGGCGTCGACGCCAGCGGACAATTGAGCCATCGGTTTTTCCATCGGGGTAGACAACATGCCCGCAGTGTCGGCATGGCGCGTCGCCTGTGCTCATGGCGCGACCGAAAGCAACACAGCCACGTGCCGTTTTGCACGGCAGTTCGGCACGCCCGGACGACGCCACAAATTGGCGTTGAACCTACACGCCGTTACGTCAGCCGACCGGTGCGAACCGGCAGCGATCGAGCGTGACGTTGTGCGCGGCGATGCTGATCAGGCGACGCACGGCGCGCGCACACACCGGTTTCACAACACCTGTACGGGGGCCCTGCGATACATTGAACCGACTCCCGTGCGCCACGCTGACGACGCCACATGCACAGCAAGTTTCGGCTTCGATGTTTCGCCGTGTTGGCACTGCTCGGTGCACAAACAGCAGCGCATGCGCAGGACTTCGCGATCGGCCTGGCCACACCGCTGACCACGCTCGACCCGCATGAACGCAACGATGCGAGCCACCACAGTGCGATCGACCATGTCTTCGAAACCCTCGTAGGGTTGGACTCAAGTGAAGCCCCCCGGCCGGCGCTGGCCGAGTCGTGGAAACCCCTCAACGCGCTGACCTGGGAGTTCAAACTGCGCAAAGGCGTGGTGTGGCACGATGGCTCGGCGTTCACGGTGGATGACGTGATCGCGTCGCTGAACCGGGTGGCAGCGCAGCACGACGGCTCGGCCTCGTTCGCAGGCTTCACACGCCGCATCGATTCGGTGGGGCGCGTCAATTCGCATACCTTGCTCATCAAGACGCGCCACCCGCACGCTCTGCTGCCTGTCGACCTTGCAACGATCCGCATCGTCAAGGCGCAGGCGGCCGAACTGGCGCCCGCCGCGACGGCGACGGCCGCGGCCTCTGCCACAACCACAGCACCGGCCACAACCACCACGGCACTGGCCAAAGTCACAGCCACAGCCACAGCCACAGCCACAGCCACAGCCACAGCCACAGCGTCAGCCTCAGCCTCAGCCAAAGCCGCAGCCAAGGCGACGCCGACAGGCACCTCTTCGCCGGCAGCAAGCACGGGTCCAGCGGCCTTGATGCGCATCGGCACCGGGCCCTACCGGTTGAAGGAGTTCGTGGCCGGTGAGCGCGTCGTGCTCGAACGCCACGATGCCTATTGGGGTGCGAAAGCCGCCTGGCCCCGCGTGCAATTGCGTTTCATCAGCAGTGCCCAGGCGCGCGTCTTTGCTTTGCTGGCCGGCGATGTGCAGATGATCGAAGGCGTTTCCCCGGCCGACCAGATCCGGCTCGCCAAGGAGCCGCGCGTGCAGCTGGTCTCCTCGGTCACGAACCGCCTGATCTACCTGCATGTCGACAGCAGGCGCGACAGCGCGCCCTTCGTGACCGGGAAGAACGGCAAGCCGCTGGCTCACAACCCGCTGAAAGACGCGCGGGTGCGCCGTGCGATGTCGCTGGCGCTGGACCGCACCGGTCTGGTCGACCGTCTGCTGCCCGGTCGCGCCGGGCCGGCCGGCCAGTTGTTGCCCATCACCCATGCAGGCACGAGCACACGCCTGAGCGCGCCGGTACAGGATCTGAACAGTGCGCGCGCGCTGCTCGCCGAAGCCGGCTACCCGGACGGGTTTGCGCTGACGCTGCACACGCCGAGAAATCGCTATGCGCAAGACATGCAGACGGCTCACGCGGTGGCTGCGATGCTCGCGCGCATCGGCATTCGGGTGCGGGTGGAGGCACTCCCTGCGGACGCGTTCTTCAAACGCCTGGCGGCGCTCGAGTTCTCGTTTTACCTGGCCGGCTGGAGCACGCCAGGCGGCGAAGCCAGTGCGCCGTTGCGCGCGCTGATTGGAACCTTTGACGCGCGCACCGGCATGGGCCAGGCGAACCGCGGGCGTTTTTCCGACGCCGGCGTCGACGCGTTGATCCACAAGGCCATGACCACGCTCGACGCCGCGCCGCGCAACACCCTGCTCGCCAGCGCCACCGAGATGGCGATCGGTGAACGCCAGGCCTTGATACCGCTGCACCACGAAAAGTCGACCTGGGCACTGCGCCAGGGCTTCGAATACGCCGGCCGGTCGGACCAGGCGACGTTCGGGTTCGAGGTGCGATTGGCGCAGCCGTGAGTCGCGGCGGGTCGGCCAGGGACAGCGCCACGCCGATTGCCGTTGTTATGCTGCAGACCGAACTGAGCAGACCACATCGTGACCCCCACCTCTGACGTGCTGACCGTGCACGGCCCGGCACTGCCCAGCGCCCCCATCGTGCTCGACTCGCCGCATTCGGGCCACCTCTTTCCCGCCGACTTCGGCGCTGCAGTCAGTGAATTCGACCTGCGCGACGGCGAAGACTGCTTCATCGATGAGTTGTATGCCCCGGCGGCGGAACTGGGCATCGCGCTGCTCGCCGCGCAGTTTCCGCGCACCTACCTGGACCCGAACCGACACGTTGGCGACATCGATATCCAGATGCTGGAGGGCGACCACTGGCCGCACGAATGGGTGCCCAGCGGCAAGGCGGCGATCGGCAAGGCGCTGCTGTGGCGCACGCTCGACGATGGCCGCGCGATCTATGCGCGCAAGCTCACGGTGGCCGAAGTGCAGCGGCGCATCGACCATTTCCACGCACCGTACCACCGCACGCTGCAGCGGCTGCTCGATGCCTCGCATGCGCGCTTCGGTGCCGTTTACCACTTCAACTGCCATTCGATGAATGCGGTGTCGGGTGCGATGGGCGAAGGCGGCGCCGGCCGTGCGCGCGCCGACTTCGTGCTGGGTGACCGGGACGGCACCAGCTGCGACCCGGAACTCACCGAGTTCGTGCGCGCCACGCTCGCCGCGCGCGGCTACGACGTGCGCGTCAACGACCCTTTCAAGGGCGTGGAGCTGGTCAAGGCATTCTCGAATCCGCAACAGCAGCGCCACAGCCTGCAGGTGGAGATCAACAAGCGCCTCTACATGGACGAATCGTCGCGCGCCCGCCATGCCGGCTTCGCGCCGCTGCAGGCCGACCTGATGCGCTTGCTGGCGGCTGTGCTCGACTGGGCGCGTTTGCGCCAGCCCGGCCCGGCCAAACCCTGAGCCGATTCAAGCTCGCGGCAGGCCAGCCCGCTGAGCTTGTTTCAATCAGCGCCTTCCTGGCCGGCCGCCTCGGCGTCAAACACCAACACCCGGTTGCAGCCGAGCCGCTTGGCCTCGGCCAGGCAGGCTTGCGCGGCGCCGAGCAGATCGGCCGGCGCACCGGGCGCGAGAAACGAATCGGCGATGCCGGCCGAGAAGGCGTGGCCCTTGCTCAGGCCGGTGTCGAAGCGGAACTCGGCGTCGCGCCACCACGACAACAGCGCATTGACACGGCGCCGCGCGGTGTGTGCGTCGGTGCGCGGCAGCAACAGGCAGAACTCTTCACCACCGCTGCGGCACGCTACGTCGCCGGTGCGCGCCTGTTTGCTGAGCAATTCGCCGAACGACTTGAGCAGCGCGTCGCCGGCGTCGCGGCCGTGGCGGTCGTTGATGGCTTGAATGTGGTCCAGGTCGATCATGGCAACCGCGAGGGGTTCCTGGTCGCGCAGGGCGGGTTCGAGCAGGGCCGGCAACACCCTTTCAAGGTGGCGCCGATCGAACAGACCGGTCAGCGCGTCGGGCGTCGCGATGCACGTGCCTGCCGTCCCCTTCACGGGAGTCGGCCTGCTTGTCTTCGGCGACTTGCGTTTGCGCATCGGTTCGCGGCCCTATTGCCGCGTTGCCAATGGGGCGCGTGTTCGCGCGGTCGCCACAGTGCGCGCAAGGGTCGACCCCGGCAGAGCGAGCGCCCAGGCAATGGCCACCATGGGGCAGCCACCGGCGTACGAAACCCTGGCGAACCTCGGCGCGTGGCGCCGAAGCGAAAACAGATCGTGCATGCCGTCTCCACAGACGGCCCGACCGCCTGTGACGCGATTGTGCCGTGCGCCGCAGCGCCCCGGGACGGGCCGGGCGGCGGGTCGGAACGACCTTGCGCGACGGCTTCGGCCCAACGCGTTCGGCGCCAGGGCCATCTGCAGCCGCGCGGGCCCGCGCGGCTGCAGATCTGCCGGTCTGCGCTGGCGCCGGGCTCAGGCCCGCTCGAAAATCGCAGCGATGCCCTGTCCGCCGCCGATGCACATCGTCACGAGGGCGTAACGGCCCTTCACGCGCTGCAATTCGTAGAGCGCCTTCGTCGTGATGATCGCGCCGGTGGCGCCGATCGGGTGGCCGAGCGAAATGCCCGAGCCGTTCGGGTTCACCTTGGCCGGATCGAGCCCGAGTTCCTGCACCACCGCACAAGCCTGGGCGGCGAAGGCTTCGTTCGATTCGATCACGTCCAGGTCGCTCGTTTTCAGGCCGGCGCGCTGCAGCACCAGCTTGGTGGCCGGCACCGGGCCAATGCCCATCAGCGTCGGCTCGACGCCGGCGTGGGCGTAAGCGACGAGTCGCGCGATCGGCTTGAGGCTGTGCGCCTTCACCGCATCGGCGCTGGCCAGCACCACGGCGCCCGAACCGTCGTTGATGCCCGACGCATTGCCGGCCGTCACCGCGCCGTCTTTCTTGAACGCGGCGCGCATCTTGCCCAGCGTTTCCATCGTCGTGCCGGCTTTCACGTGCTCGTCGGTGTCGAAGACGACGTCGCCCTTCTTGCCGGCGCTGACCACCGGCACGATCTGGCTCTTGAAGCGCCCTTCGGCGATCGCCGCTGCCGCGCGGCGGTGGCTCTCGACCGACAGCTCGTCCATCATCGAGCGGCTGATGCCGAACTTCTCGGCCACGTTTTCGGCCGTCATGCCCATGTGGATCTTGTGGAACGGGTCGTGCAACGCGCCGACGACGAAGTCGAGCATCGTCGCGTCGCCCAGACGCGCGCCCCAGCGCGCCTGCGGCAGCAGGTAGGCGCCGCGGCGCAATCCGGACTTCCCGGTGCTCCTCGATCCAGGGAGCCTGATCGACTACATGTTTGTCATCTTCTACGGCGGCAACCTGGACGCGCCGATCACCAAGTTTGGCGGCAACGCGCGGCCGAACAATTGGTACGGCCTCCGAAACCGCACCGGCGACCGCGGTTTCCAGTTCATTGTTTGGGATGCCGAACACACCTTTCTCGATCTGGCCGAGGATCGTACCGGGCCGTTTCCGGCGGGCAACGATCTTGACACCAGC
>JANNKS010000575.1:0-2112 GCA_031396425.1 Rhizobacter sp.
TCGGCATGGTGCTTTCGCTCAGCCTGCTGGCCGGGTTGATGCAGCTGGCGATGGGGCTGGTGCGGCTGGGTTCGCTGGTCAACTTCATTTCGCACACCGTGATCGTCGGTTTCACCGCCGGCGCAGCCTGCCTGATCGCGGCGAGCCAGATCAAGAACTTTCTGGGCCTGGCGGTTCCGCGCGGCGCCATGTTCCATGAGACGGTGCTGTTCGCTGCCAGCCATCTTGGGCAGGCGCACCTGTGGGTCGCGCTGGTGGGCGTCGCGACCTTGGCCAGCGCCTTGCTGGCTCGGCGATTCGTTCCGCGCCTGCCCTACATGCTCATCGCGTTGTTTGTGGGCAGTGGCGTCGCGGCACTTCTCAACCATGGGCTGGGCGTCTCGCGCACCGGCATCGAGACCGTGGGCGCGCTGACGGCGGCGCTGCCGCCGCTGTCGATGCCCGACCTGTCGTTCGTCACGCTGCAGGCGCTGCTGTTTCCGGCCGCCGCAGTGGCCGTGATCGGCCTCACCGAGGCAGTCGCCGTCGCGCGTTCGTTGGCGACGCACACGGGCCAGCGGCTCGACAGCGACCAGGAGTTCATCGGCCAGGGGCTGGCGAACATCGCGGGCAGTTTCTTCTCGGCCTATCCGTCCAGCGGTTCGTTCAACCGCAGCAGCCTGAACCATGCGGCCGGCGCACGCACGCCGCTGGCCGCCGCGATGTCGGCCGTGTTCCTGCTCGCGATTGCGGTGCTCGCCGCCCCGCTGATCGCCTTCCTGCCGGTGGCTTCGCTGGCCGCGGTACTCTTCATCGTGGCGTGGGGGCTGATCGACTGGCACCACATCGGGCAGATTCTGCGGCGCCATCCGCGCGAACGCATCGTGCTGCTCGCCACCTGGATCGGTGTGCTGGTGGACCTTGAAAAAGGCCTGTTTGTCGGCGTCGCGATCTCGCTGTTGTTCTACCTGTACCGCACGTCGCAGCCGGCGATCACCGAGCTGGCACCGCCACGCGCCGAGCTGGGCAACGCGCGGCGCAAGATGGTCGCCGTGGGCGAAGCCGCGCCGGCTTGCCCGCAGCTGGCGATGCTGCGCCTGCACGGCTCGATCTACTTCGGCGCCGTCGAACATGTGCGCGAGCAGTTTCACCGTGTCGACGAGGCGAACCCGCAGCGCAGGTGGCTGCTGCTGCTGGCGCAGGGCATCAACTTCGTCGATCTGGCCGGGCTGCAGCTCCTGGCCGAAGAGGCGCAACGCCGCCGCGCACTTGGCGGCGGCCTGCTCGTCGTCGGTGCGCAGCCCGCCGTGCGGCAGATGCTCGAGCGCAGCGAGGCCGTCACCGTCATCGGTGCGCAGCATCTGATCGGCCACAAGGGCGACGCCCTGCGCAGCGTCTACCCGAAGCTCGACAGCGCGGTGTGCGAAGCCTGCACACTGCGCGTCTTCGACGAATGCCAAGCCAACCTTCCCGACGGAACGCCACGCGGTTCATCGGCTGATTCCAGGAGCACCCCCACATGAGCGACGCCCTCTCCTTTCTCGTCAAGGCCCGCCCCGAGGCGATGGGCCACTACTTCAGCTTCATGAAAGACTGCGGCAAGCACCTCGACCCGAAGACGCGCGACCTGATCTCGGTGATCACCAAGGTGCATTCGCAGACCGAGCGGGGCTTGCGCCAGTACCTGAAGCGAGCCTTGCGCGATGGCTGCACCCCTGCCGAGGTGCTGGACGCCATGTTGATGGCGTTTCCAGCGCTCGGCCTGGCCAAGATCGTCTGGGCCGTCGACGTCATCCTGGCGATGGACCTGCCCGAGTTCCGCGCCGCCGGCCTGGGCGCCGAACCGCACGAGCCGATCTGGCACGACGTGATGGCGGCGAGCGACCTTGCGACCGGCGCCACCGCGCGGGTGGAATGCGACGGCCGCGGCCTGTTCGTGCACCACGGTGCGCAGGGCTGGCAGGTGTTCGACAGCCTGTGCCCGCACCAGACCACCAACATCCCGCACCTCGCGCTGAAGGGCACGACGTTGACCTGCCCGAAACACGAATGGGCATTCGACGTTTCGACCGGGGCCTGCATCGCCAAGGGCGACAGCCCGCTGAAACGCTGGGAAGCGAAGGTCGACAACGG
>JANNKS010000070.1:0-8668 GCA_031396425.1 Rhizobacter sp.
GACGACTCGATCGAGATCGACATCAACCCGGCCGACGTGCGCACCGACACCTTCCGCGCCAGCGGCGCGGGCGGCCAGCACATCAACAAAACCGATTCCGCGGTGCGGCTCACCCACGTGCCCACCGGCATCGTGGTGCAGTGCCAGAACGACCGCAGCCAGCACCGCAACCGCGACGAAGCCTGGCAGATGCTGCGCTCGCGCCTGTACGAGCACGAAATGCGCATCCAGAAGGCGGCGCAGCAAAAGCTCGAAGACAGCAAGACCGACGTGGGCTGGGGCCACCAGATCCGCTCTTACGTGCTCGACCAGAGCCGCATCAAGGACCTGCGCACCAACGTCGAGATCAGCAACACGCAGAAGGTGCTCGACGGCGACCTCGATCAACTGATCGAAGCCAGCCTGAAGCAGGGCGTGTGAGATGGCAGCCGCGCGCGCATTCCTGTTCGACCTGGACGGCACGCTGATCGACAGCATGCCGCACCACCATGCCGCCTGGCATGAGTGGTACACGCGGCGCGGCTGGCCGATGGAGCCGGGCGGCTTCTTCGCCAGCACCGCGGGGCGCACGAACGCGGAAATCCTCGCCGACATGTTCCCGCAGCTGTCGGAGGACGAACGGGTGGCGATGGCGGATGAAAAGGAGGCCATCTACCGCAGCATCGCGGCACGGTCGCTCGGAATGATCGCGGGTGCGACACCGTTCATGGAGCAGGCCAAGGCGAGCGGCATTCGCATGGCGGTGTGCACCGCGTCGACGCCGCAGAACATGGCGCTCGCCTTTTCGATGCATGGCATCGCCGCGTGGATGGAGGCGGTCGTCAGCCCGGCCGACGGCCTGCGCGGCAAGCCGCACCCGGACCTGTTTCTCGAAGCGGCGCGGCGCCTGGGCATCGCACCGGCGAACTGCATCGTGTTCGAAGACGCGCCGCTCGGTGTGGAAGCTGCGCGCCGTGCCGGCATGGTGGCGGTGGCCCTCACGACCACCCTGCCCGCCGAAGAATTCGCCGCGTACCCGAACGTGATTGCCGTGCACCCTGACTTCGCCGCCCTGGCGCCCCTTGATCTCGATGGCCTGACGAAAGAACAACACCATGCGTGAAGGCAATGCCACCCTGGTGCGCCGCGTTGACTACGCGCCGCCCGCCCACTGGATTCGCAGCGTCGACCTGAGCTTCGAACTCGACCCGGCGAAGACGCTGGTCATCAACCGCATGCGCATCGAGCCGAATGCCGACCTGCCCGCACAACCGCTGCGCCTGCATGGCGAAGAGCTGAACCTGACGCGCGTGCTGGTGAACGGCACGTCGGTATCGTTCCGGCACGAAGACGGCATGCTGGTCATTGACCAGCCGCCCGACACCGCGTTCGATCTGGAAATTCGCAACACCTGCGCGCCGGCGAAGAACACCCAGCTCAGCGGCCTGTACAACTCGGGCGGCGGCTTCTTCACGCAATGCGAGGCGGAAGGTTTTCGGCGCATCACCTACTTCGCCGACCGGCCCGACGTGATGGCGGTCTACACCGTGACGCTGCGCGCCAACAAGGCGAGCTACCCGGTGCTGCTGAGCAACGGCAACCTGCTCGAACAAGGGGACCTCGACGGCGGGCGCCACTACGCCAAGTGGCACGACCCGTTCCCCAAACCCAGCTACCTGTTCGCGCTGGTGGCGGCCGACCTGGTGGCGCGCGAACAGCGCATCCGCAGCCGCTCGGGCCGCGAGCACCTGCTGCAGATCCATGTGCGCCGCGGCGACCTGGACAAGACGGAACACGCGATGAATTCGCTGGTGGCCGCGCTGGTGTGGGACGAGGCGCGCTTCAAGCTGGCCCTCGACCTGGACCGCTTCATGATCGTCGCGGTGGGCGACTTCAACGGCGGCGCGATGGAGAACAAGGGCTTGAACATCTTCAACACGCGCTGCGTGCTGGCGAGCCCTGCGACTGCGAACGACGCCGACTTTGCTGCGATCGAATCGGTGATCGGCCACGAATACTTCCACAACTGGACCGGGAATCGCATCACCTGCCGCGACTGGTTTCAGTTGAGCCTGAAAGAAGGCCTGACGGTGTTTCGCGACCAGGAGTTCAGCATGGACATGGCCGGCTCGGCCAGCGCCCGTGCGGTGAAGCGCATCGACGACGTGTGCCTGCTGCGCGAACTGCAATTCCCCGAAGACGCCGGCCCGATGGCACACGCGGTTCGGCCCGACAGCTACCAGAGCATCAACAACTTCTACACCCGCACCGTCTACGAAAAGGGCGCCGAGGTGGTGCGCATGATGCACACCCTGGTGGGCCGCGCCGGCTTCGCCAAGGGCATGAGCCTGTACTTCGAGTGCTTCGACGGCCAGGCCGTCACCTGCGACCAGTTCGCGCAGGCGATTGCGGACGCCAACCCGGCCAGCGAACTCGCAGCGCGCCTGGAGCTGTTCAAACGCTGGTACGCGCAGCCCGGCACGCCGCGCTTGAACGCGAGAGGCCATTTCGACGCCGCCGCCAGCACATACACCGTGACGCTGGAGCAAACCACCGGTGTGGTCAGCGCAGGGCCGCTGGGCGGGGAAGCGAGCCTGCCGCAGGTGATTCCGGTCGCATTCGGCCTGTTATCAAGCACAGGCGAGGCGCTGCCGCTGCGCCTGCAAGGCAGCGGCGACGACACCGCACCACTGGAACGCGTGCTGGTGCTCGACCAGGCGCGCGCCAGTTTCACCTTCGTGGGCATCGCCAGCGAGCCGGTGCCTTCGCTGCTGCGCGGCTTCTCGGCGCCGGTGGCGCTGCACGACGAACTGGGCGACGCCGCACTGCTGACCCTGCTGGCCCACGACAGCGACCCGTTCAACCGCTGGGAAGCCGGCCAGCGCCTGGTGATGCAGCGTTTGCTCGGCGCCATCAACAGCAGCATCGACCTTGAACTCGACAGTGCGTTGCTGGAAGCCCTGCGCGGCGTGCTGCGCCATCCGCAGCTCGACGCCGCGTTCAAGAAGCGCGTGCTCGCGCCGCCGGCAGAGTCTTACATCGCCGAGCAGCTCGGCACCGTCGACCCGCAGCGGGTGCACGCGGTGCGCGAGTCGTTCAAGCTGCAGCTCGCCCTGGGCCTGCGCGACGACTGGGTCTGGGCCTTCGAACAGCACGAAGCGAACGGCGCCTATTCACCCGACGCGCTTTCGGCCGGCCGGCGTGCGCTGGCCAACCTCGCGCTGGCGATGTTGTGCCTGGGCGCACCGGCACGCGGCGACACGGTCTGGCCCGGCCGGGCCTACCAGCGCTCCAAAGACGCCGGCAACATGACGGACCGGCAAGGCGCGTTGGTGGCGTTGATCGACAGCCACAGCACGTTCGCAGCGCCTGCGCTGCAGGCCTTCTACGAGCGTTTCAAGGGCGAGCCGCTGGTGCTCGACAAGTGGTTCGCGATGCAGGCCACCGCGCCGGAACGCGGCGGCGAAGTGTTCGCCCGCGCCAAGGCCCTTCTGCAGCACCCTGACTTTTCGCTGCACAACCCGAACCGGGTGCGCAGCCTGATCTCGATGCTGTGCAATTTCAACCCGGCCGCGTTCCACCGCAGCGATGCCGCGGGCTACGTGTTCTGGGCCGAACGCGTGATCGAACTCGACGCGATCAACCCGCAGGTCGCCGCCAGAATCGCGCGCGTGATGGACCGCTGGAGCCGCCTGACCGAACCCTACCGCAGCGCCTCGCGCGAAGCCATCAGCCGCGTGGCGGCGCGCAGCGAGTTGTCGGCCGACGTGCGTGAAATCGTCAGCCACGCACTGCAAGCCTGAGACCCTTGTGCTGAGAACCCTGCCCTGAGAACCTATTCACGGAGTCCCTTCGCCATGGCCAAAGTCAACGCCTTCTATGCCCAGAGCGGCGGCGTCACCGCCGTCATCAACGCCTCGGCCGCCGGGGTGATCCAGACCGCGCGCGCGCACAAAGACCGCATCGGCAAACTCTACGCCGGGCGCAACGGCATCATCGGCGCGCTCACCGAAGACCTGATCGACACCGGCAAGGAAAGCGCCTCGGCGATCGAAGGCCTGCGCAGCACGCCGTCGGGCGCTTTCGGCTCGTGCCGCTACAAGCTCAAATCGCTCGAAGCCAACAAGCGCGAGTACGAACGCCTGATCGAGGTGTTCAAGGCGCACGACATCGGCATGTTCTTCTACAACGGCGGCGGCGATTCGGCCGACACCTGCTTCAAGATCAGCCAACTCTCGAAGGCGATGGACTACCCGCTGCAGGCGATCCATGTGCCCAAGACGATCGACAACGACCTGCCCATCACCGACTGCTGCCCCGGCTTCGGCTCGGTGGCGAAATACGTGGCCGTGTCCACGCTCGAGGCGTCGTTCGACGTGCGCTCGATGAGCAAGACCTCCACCAAGGTGTTCGTCGTCGAGGTGATGGGCCGGCACGCCGGCTGGATTGCAGCGGCTGGCGCGCTGGTCGAAGACCAGGGCATTCCGGTGGTGGTGCTGTTCCCGGAAATCGAGTTCGACAAGGCGAAATTCATCGCCCGCGTCGACGTCCTGGTGAAGAAGCACGGCTACTGCACTGTCGTGGTGTCGGAAGGCTGCCACTACCCGGACGGCACCTTCCTCGCCGAACAGGGCACGCGCGACGCCTTCGGCCACGCCCAGCTCGGTGGCGCGGCGCCGGTGGTGGCGGCGATGGTGAAAGACGCACTCGGCGTGAAATTCCACTGGGCAGTGGCCGACTACCTGCAACGCGCAGCGCGCCACATCGCCTCCAGGACCGACGTGAAACATGCCTACGAGCTGGGCAAGCGCGCCGTCGAGCTGGCACTGAAGGGCCACAACGCCGTGATGCCGACGATCGAACGCATCTCTGACGCGCCCTACAAATACCGCATCGGTGTGGCGAAGCTCGCCGACGTGGCGAACGTCGAGAAGTTCATGCCGCGCGACTTCATCAGCGCCGATGGTTTCGGCATCACCGCCAAGTGCAAGCGCTACCTGACGCCGCTGATCCAGGGCGAGGACCCGCCGAGGTTCAAGGGCGGGTTGCCGGTCTACACGACGCTGAAGAATGTGGCGGTGGCGAAGAAACTGCCCGCCTTCGAACTCAAGTAGGTCAGCGCACCGCACTGGTCACCGCAATGCCGCGGATCTGCCCGGCTTCGCGCGTCGGCGCGGGTTTGGGATGGGCGGCCGGGTCGAAGCGGTGCAGCATCTCGGCTTCACGGGCGCGGGTCAGCGCCACGTTGGCGAGCTTGACGTGGCCGAAGCCGCGCTGCTGCAGCGGCAGTGCCGCGATCTCGCAGGCGAGCTTCAGCCGCGCCACATCGAGAGTGGGAAGCAGCGCTTCGATGCGCGCGGTGTAGGCCTCGATCAGCGCGCGCTCCATGCGCCGTTCGGTGGTCTTCCCGAAGAGGTCGAACGGCGTGCCGCGCAGCACACGTGCGCGCGCCAGGAGTTTCATGGGCTGCATCGTCCAGCCCGGCAGGCGCCACTTGCGCGGCGGCTGACCGTCGCGGCTGCGGCTGAGCAAGGGCGGCGCCATGTAGAACTCGAGGCGCAGATCGCCTTCGAACTGCTCTTGCAGCGCGGCGCGGAAACGCCCGTCGGTGTACAGGCGCGCCACTTCGTATTCGTCCTTGATCGCCATCAGCTTGAGCAGGCTGCGTGCCACCGCCGCGCTGAAAGGCAGCGCCGGATCCGCGCCGAGCCGAGCCTCGCACTGGCGCACCTTGTCGACGGAAGCCAGGTAGCGGCGCGCATAAGCCGCGTCCTGGTACGCGGTGAGGTGGGCCGCACCGCGCGCCAGCACGTCGGCCAGCGATTCGACGGCCGCCGGCTCGCCAGGCGCGGCGGCGGTGCCGCGCAATGCATGCACCGCCTGCGGGTCGCCCACCGCGAGGCGGCCGAGCGAAAACGCCAACAGGTTGGTTTCGACGCTGACCCCGTTGAGTTCGATCGCGCGGCGCAACGCGGCCAGTCCCACCGGTACGAGACCGCGCTGCCAGGCACTGCCGAGCATGAGGATGTTGGAGACGATCGCATCGCCGACCCATTCCTCGGCAAGCGCCTGCGCGTCCAGCGTTTCGAGGCGATCGGCCCCGGCGGCGAAGCGCAGCTTGTCGAGCAGTTGCGGCACGCGCAGGCTCGCGTCCGGATTGCGCAGCGACTCGGCCACCGGCACCTCGTGCGTGTTGGCGAGAATGCGCGTGCGGCCGTGGCGCACCGTCTGCAGCGCCTCGGCCGACGCGCCGACGACCAGGTCGCAGGCCAGCAGCGCGTCGGCCTGCTGGGTGTCGATGCGCACCTGGTTCAACCGTTGCGGCACGTCGGCCAGGCGCACGAAGCTCAGCACCGAACCGCCCTTCTGCGCGAAGCCCATGAAGTCGAGCACGCTCGCGCTGTGGCCCTCGAGGTGCGCTGCCATCGCGACCAGCGCGCCCACCGTCACCACGCCGGTGCCGCCCACGCCGGTGATGAGCAGGTCATAGGGCCCGCTCCACTGCGGATCGGCGGGCAGCGGCAGCGCATCGACGCGGCGCTGGAACTCGCCTGAATTGGCCGCCAGCGCGCCGATGCGTTTGCGCGGCCGCCCGCCGATCACGCCCACGAAACTGGGGCAGAAGCCCTTCACGCACGAATAGTCCTTGTCGCAGCTGCTCTGGTCGATCCGGCGCTTGCGGCCGAGCGGCGTTTCGAGCGGCAGCACCGCGACGCAATTGGATTGCACGCTGCAATCGCCGCAGCCTTCGCAGACCTGTTCGTTGATGAACAGGCGCCGCGCCGGGTCGACCAATTCGCCCTTCTTGCGCCGGCGCCGCAGTTCCGCGGCGCAGGTCTGCTCGTAGATGAGCACCGTCACGCCGTCCATCTCGCGCAGCCGGCGCTGCACGGCGTCGAGCTCGGCGCGGTCGTGGAACTCGGTCCCGGCTGGGAAGCGGTCGCGGATTGCAGCGTACTTTTCGATGGCATCGCTCAGCACGACGACCTGGCGCACGCCTTCGGCTTCGACCTGGCGCGCGATGCCGTCCACCGAAATCAGGCCGTCCACCGGCTGGCCGCCGGTCATCGCCACGGCGTCGTTGTAGAGGATCTTGTAGGTCAGCCTGGCCTTGGCCGCCACCGCTTGGCGGATCGCCAGGTAGCCCGAGTGGTAGTAGGTGCCGTCACCGAGGTTCTGGAACACGTGCGGAACCGTCGTGAACATGGCGTGCGACACCCAGTCCACCCCTTCGCCACCCATCTGGATCAGGCCTTCGGTGTCGCGCCCCATCCAGCTCGCCATGAAATGGCAGCCGATGCCGGCCTGGGCGTGCGATCCTTCCGGCACCTTGGTGCTGAGGTTGTGAGGGCAGCCGGCACAGAAATAGGGCTGCCGTTTCACGCTGTCGGCGGCATTGCTCAGCAGTTCGGGCGGGGTGAAGTCGCGCACCAGATGGCGCCGGTCGAGCGCGGCACAGTGGCGTGCCAGCCAGTCGGCAACGATTCTGATCAGGCGCGACGGGCGCAGCTCGCCGGTGGCCGGAATGAGCGCCCGCCCGGCGGCGTCGTGCTTGCCGACGATGAGCGGGCGCTGCGGCGCGTTGTAGAGCAGGTCGCGCAACTGGGTCTCGACAACGGCGCCCTTCTCTTCGATCACCAGCACTTCCTGGAGGCCCTGCACGAAGGCGCTCATGCGGGTCGGCTCGATCGGATACGTGAGGCCGAGCTTGCAGATGCGCACGCCGGCGCGGCCCAGCGCGTCGGGCGAGACGTCGAGGCGGCGCAGCGTTTCCATGAAATCGAGGTGCGCCTTGCCGGCCGTGACGATGCCCACGCGCGGCGCATGGCCCTCGACAATGGTTCGGTCGATGCTGTTCACGCGGGCGAATGCGCGCACCGCGTCGAGCTTGGCGTGCGCGCGCTGTTCGATCTTCAGCGACGGCAGGTCGGGCCAGCGATAGTGCAGGCCTTCGGGGAAGGGTTCCAGGCCCGTCATCGTGCGCACCGCGGCAGCGTCATGCCATGCGGCGACACGCGCGTTGATGGGGTCCAGGTCGACCGTCGCGCCGCTCTCGACGATCTCGGACAGCGCGGTCAAGCCGACCCAATTGCCCGAGAAACGCGACAGCGCCCAGCCGTACAAGCCGAATTCGAGGATCTCGGCAATGCTGGCGGGTGCAAGCACCGGTGCGAGCCAGCTCTGGAACGCCTGGTCGCTCTGGTGCGGCATCGACGACGAAACACAGCCATGGTCGTCGCCCGCCACCATCAACACGCCACCGTGCGGCGAAGCGCCGTAGGCATTGCCGTGCTTGAGCGCGTCGCCGGCGCGGTCCACGCCCGGGCCTTTGTCGTACCAAAGTGCAAACACGCCCTGCGCAGTGCGCTGCGGATCGGACTCGACGCGCTGCGTGCCGAGCACCGCAGTGGCCGCCAGTTCTTCATTGATGGCGGGCAGAAACCGAATGCCCTGGGCAGTGAACTTGTCGCCCGCCTTCCACAGTGTTTGATCGACCAGGCCGAGGGGCGAACCGCGGTAGCCGCTGATGAAGCCCTGCGTCGCCAGGCCCGCTGCCGCATCACGCGCGCGCTGCATCAGCATCAGGCGCGCAATCGCCTGGGTGCCGGTCAGAAAGATCCTCCCGTCCTGAGCCCACAGGCTCTCGGACAGGCGGTAGTCGGCACGGGCGATCGTGTTGGCACTCATG
>JANNKS010000688.1:0-16670 GCA_031396425.1 Rhizobacter sp.
GTTCTGGCGACGGGCAAGACGCGCGCCATCGCCATCACCAGCGCCGTGCGTTCGCCTGCCTTCCCCGACATCCCGACGGTGATCGAGGCGACGGGGATGAAGGATTTCGCGGTGTCGTTCTGGCAGGGCATGGTGGTGCCGGCCGGCACGCCCAGGCCGATCGTCGGCAGGCTGCAGAAGGCGATCGTCAAGGTCGCCGCCGATCCCGACGTGATCGAGCGCTTCAAGCCGCAGGGCGTGGAAATCCGTGCGTCCACGCCGGAAGAGTTCAAGGAATTCCTGATCAAGGAAGAGGTGCGCTGGATGAAGCTCATCAAGGAACAGAACATCAAGCCGGAGTGACGGCCTGTGGAGGATCGAATGAACAGGCGTGCCGTGGTGCTTGCCTTGCTTGCGATCGTGGTGGCGCCGTTTACCGTACTCGCTCAGCAGCGGGGAAGGGTCTGGCGTATTGGCTTTCTCGGCGATGGCCATGCCGCGACGCGCGCGTCCGAATCGGTGGATCCGTTTCTGCGGGGCCTTGCGGATTTCGGCTATGTCCCGGGTCGCGATATCTCCATGGAGGTTCGATGGACGGAGGGCGATGGGGAGCGACGATCGGGGATCGCCGCGGAATTGGTTCGTCTCAAGGTTGATGTGATCGTTACGCACGGTGTTTCGGCGGCGCGGGCAGTGAAGGCGGCCACCGCAACCATCCCGATCGTTGTCGCGGTTGCGGCCGATTACCTTGGCTCCGGGTTGGTCACGAGCCTGGCCCGGCCCGGCGGCAACCTGACCGGCATGACTGATCAGGTAGCGGAACTCTCTGCCAAGGAGGTACAACTTCTCAAGGAGACCCTGCCCGGGATGCAGCGTCTCGCGCTGATATGGGAGGGCACCAACGTTGCCGCAGCGCGGGGGGCGGAGGAAGCGCAGGCCGCCGCCCGCAGTCTGGGCATCCGGGTCCTGCCCATGCTCGTTACCAGTGCTGAAGACATCGAGCAGGCGTTCAATGCCGCTGTCAAACAACAGGCGGATGCGGCAATCGTCATGCACACGCCGCTGACCGTAGGGCTTCGCAGCGCGATCGCGCAATTCGCGCTGAAAAGGCGCCTGCCTTTGCTTAGTGCGCCGACGCAATTTGCCGATGCGGGCGCCTTGATCAGCTACGGCACGGACCTGACCAAGTACTTCCGGAAGGCGGCGGTTTATGTGGACAAGATTCTCAAGGGCGCAAAGCCCGCTGATCTTCCGATCGAGCAGCCGACCCAGTTCGAGTTGGTGATCAATCTGAAGACTGCCAGGGCGATCGGAGTCAAGATTCCGCAGTCGGTGCTGCTGCGCGCCGATCGGGTGATCGAATAGCGGGTCGGCGAATGACCGCCACCCAAAGCGGTCATTCAGTGCGTACACTTCCGCTTCCGTCTGAAGATGTTTGGGGGAATTCCTTGGCCAGCCTGAAGGGTAAAGTCGTCTGGGTGACCGGCGCGGGCTCCGGCATTGGCGAGGCCGCGGCTTTGATGTTTGCTCGATCCGGCGCCAAGGTCGTTCTGACGGGACGGCGAAAGGCGGCCCTCGACGGCGTCGCCAAGCGCATCAAGACCGCCGGCGGCAGCGCGCTGGTCTTGCCGGGCGATCTCAGCAAGCCGGCCACCGCCAAGAGCGTCGCCGGGGCAATCAAGCGCCGTCGCGGCCGGCTCGACATACTGGTGAACAACGCCGGCTCGAACATCGTCGAGCGGAGTTGGAGCCAGCTCGACGGGGCGCGCGTGGACGCCGTGCTCGGCGCCAATCTGTCGAGCGCGTTCTACTGCGCCATGGCCGTGCTGCCGATGATGCGCGCACAAAGGAGTGGCGTGCTGATCCACACCGCCTCCTGGGCCGGGCGCTTTCTCGGCCTGGTCTCGGGGCCGGCCTACACCGCCGCCAAGCACGGCGTGGTCGCGATGAGCCACACCATCAACATGGAGGACTGCGCCAATGGCATTCGCTCCACGGCCATTTGCCCGGCCGAAGTCGCGACCCCGATTCTCGACCGCCGGCCGGTGCCGGTCAGCGAGGAGGAGCGCGCGCTCATGCTCCAATCGAACGATGTCGCCGACCTGATCCGCTACGTCGCAATGCTGCCCAGGCATGTCTGCCTGAACGAGGTCGTGATCAGTCCGACCTGGAACCGCGGCTACGTCGCCTCGCTCAGGCAGGCCCACGTCAAGGTCTGAGGACGACACGTCGGTTTTTTGGGCCGAGGCTTGGCGTCGAACAGCACGCTGCAACCGACCGCGGGGTCGAGATGCTCTCCCCTGTCCGCTGCGCGGACCGTTCGGCGTCAGTCGTGCATCCGGCGCAGCTCCGGAGTATTATCTACGCATGAAAGTCGCCACCGGCACCGTAGTCAAGGGCGCGATCATAGTGGACGATCCCGAGTTCAAGGACGGGACTGACGTCTTCATCCTCACGCGTGAGCGTGAAGAAGAGGTCCACCTTTCTCCCGAAGAGTTGGCCGAGCTGGAGGCCGGCATCGCCGAAGCAGATCGAGGAGAGATGATCCCGGGCGACGAGTTCTTTGCTCGTTTGCATCGCTACGGGTAGGAATGCCGCTTGAGCTCTTCGTCTCGCGACGCGCCGCTCGCGAGATAGAGCGCGTTGTCCACTGGTGGGCAGTCAACAGGCCTGCTGCTCCAGGCGCTGTACGTCGGGATCTGCAGGCCGCGCTGAATCTTGTGCTGGTGCAACCAGACATCGGAGTTCGCGTCACCGAAGCGAGTTCTCCTGATATCCGGCGGTTGCACCTTGATCGCATCCGGTATTGGGTCTACTACCGTGTCCGACGAAATCGCCTCGAAGTATCGTCGGTGTGGCATTCAAGTCGTGGTAGCGGACCTGCTGTTTAGGCCGCTTTCGACCCAAAGCGGTCATTCGGGCATAGACTGACCTGAGGCTACGGTTGACAGGGCTTTCCGCCAGCACGATCCCGGTGCTTTCGCATTGCCGTGGCTACCGAAGGGGATCAGATGGATCGGCGGGACACCTTGCTTGGACTGATCGCCCTCGGCACCGCGCCGCTCGCCGCGTTCGCCCAGCAACCGGGCAAGGTCTGGCGCGTCGGCTTCCTCTCGCTGCCAAGCCGCCCAGTTTCCATCGAATCCGAAAATTTCGGTTCGTTCGTACGGGGCATGCAGGAACTCGGCTACGTCGAAGGCAGGAACCTAGTCATCGAGTGGCGCTTTGCCGGCAACGACGTCGGGCGTTTGCCGGGCCTCGCGGCGGAATTGGTGCGGCTGAACCTGGATGTCATCGTGTCACCGGGGAACGATGGTCCCCTCGCGTTGCAAAGGGCGACTACCACGCTGCCGATAGTCACTGCAGCCGTGAGCGATCCCGTCAGTGCCGGACTGGCCAAGAGCCTGGCCCGGCCTGGCGGCAACATCACCGGGGTCTCTACCCTGGCTGGTGAGCTCGGCCCCAAGCGTTTTGAACTGCTGCTCGAAATGGTCCCCAGGCTGTCGCGTGTAGCTTACTTGCTGAATCCTACAAGCCTGGCCGGTCGCAAGGCCCTGGAAAGTGCCCGCACCGTAGGAGAAAAAAGGCGTGTAACGATTCTGCCAGTGGAAGCGCGAACTGTGCAGGAAATTGATTCGGCATTCTCCCTGGCAGGCAGTCAGAACCCTGACGCGCTGATTGTGTCTCTCAATCCGGTTTTTCAGCTGGAAAGAAAGCGAATTGCGCAATTGGCGCTGAAGTTTCGGCTGCCCTCCATGTCTGCCGATTACCAGTATGCGGAGGCGGGCTGTCTCATGAGCTACGGAGCCAGCCTCACCGACAGTTACCGTCGCGCCGCGAGTTATGTGGACAGGATCCTCAAGGGCGCCAGGCCAGGCGATCTCCCGATCGAGCAGCCGACCCGGTTCGAACTGGTGATCAACATGAAGACGGCCACGGCGCTGGGCGTCAAGATCCCGCAGACGGTGCTGCTGCGCGCGGACGACGTGATCCGCTGAGCGGTGCCGCCCGGATTATTCGATCACCTCGTCGGCGCGCACCCGAATACCCGGCGGAATCTTGATGCCCATGGCCTTGGCGGCTTTCAGGTTGACGATGAGTTCGAAATGGGTCGGTTCTGCTGCCGCTACTGCGGCGCCATGAAGTACTGCTTCAGGCCGGCCAGGATCATCTCGACCGCAATCGCTGTCAGCACCAGGCCCATCAGCTTTTCGAGTGCCGAGACGACCGAGTCCCCGAGCCACCTGCGGATGCGGTCGCACAGCAGCAGCACCACGCCCGACACCGCCATCGCACACGTCAGGGCACCGGTCCAGGCCAGCACGCGGTCGGGCTGGCGCGACGCGAGCAGCAGCACGGTGGCCATCGCCGACGGCCCGGCGAGCAGCGGCACCGCGAGCGGGAAGATGAACGGCTCCTTTCCTTCGGGCGTGCCGTAGACGCCGCCCTCCGCGCTGAAGATCATGCGGATCGCCACCATCAGCAGGATCACCCCGCCGGCCACTTCGAGCGAGCGCTCCGACAGGCGCATCACGCGCAGGAACACGTCGCCGAACAACATGAAGGCGAACAGCACCACGAACGCGATCAGCACTTCGCGCAGCGCAACTCGGGTGCGCCGCTCGGGCGGCACCGCGCGCATCAGCGGAATGAACACCGGCAGGCTGCCCAGCGGGTCGAGCACGAGCAGCAGCAGGATGAAGGCGGAGAGAAAGCTGTGGTCCATGGGGCGGCGATTGTGCGCCCGCTGCGCGGCGCTCCAGGCGGGCCTGTCAGCCGCTCGGTGCCGGGCTGCTTGCGCCGCCAGACCCCCAGCACTGGGCCCGGCAGCGCACAGCACCACAGCACCACAGCCGCCCCGTCGTTTGCTGCAGGGTGCGGCCGCGAACGCAGCCTCAGCGCGACGCGCCACCGCGAAGTGGCGCGGCGCCTTGGCTCACTTCTCCAGCTTGAACACCATCACTGTGCCACCCTGCGGCACCGCGTGCACCTTGCCGGTGAGCGCGTCGATGCCGTTTTGCATGCGCTGCGGATCGACGCCCCAGCCCGCCTGCACGGCGATGTACTGCTCGCCGGCCACCTCGAACGAGGTGGGCACTGCGGCGACGCCCGAAGGTGCCGAGGTTTCCCACACGACCTTGCCGGTGGTGGCGTTGAAGGCGCGGAATTTTCGGTCATTCGTGCCACCGGCAAAGAGCAGGTTGCCCCCCGTGGTGAGCAGCGGTGCCCACAGGTGCGTGGGGAACTTGTGCACCCATTTCAACGTGCCGGTTTTCAGGTCCCAGGCCTGCAGTTCGCCGATTGTGCTCGGTGCCTTGCCGTCCTTGTAGCGCAGGCTGCCGAGCACGCCGTCGATCTGGTAGCCGATGTAGAGGTCGCCCTTCTTGTACTTGGTGGGTTCGGCGGCGGGCAGCTCGGAGCACAGGTTGTTGTTCGCCGGGATGTAGAACAGCCCGGTTTTCGGGTTCCAGGCCTCGGGCGGCCAGTCCTTGCCGCCCCACAGCGAAGGGCAGAAGCTCACGGCCTTGCCCATGCCTGGCGTGCGCGCCGCGGAATAGCTGGGTCGGCCGGTCGTCTTGTCGATGGCCGTGAAGACGTCGTTGTGCACATAGGGCACGGCGTCGATGAAACCGATCTTGCCGTTGGCGTTGCGCTCCAGCATCCACAGGTAGCCGTTGCGGCCGGCGTGCACCGCCGCCTTGACGCGCTTGCCCTTGACCTCGGTGTCGATCAGCAACGGTGCCGAGACCTCGTCCCAGTCCCAGGCGTCGTTGTGGTGGTACTGGTGGTGGCCCTTGATCGCGCCGGTGTCGACGTCGAGCGCGATCGCCGACGTGGTGTAGAGGTTGTCGCCCTTGCGGCCCTCGGTGGGCCAGGGTGCGGGGTTGCCCGTGCCCCAGTAGGAGAGGTTCGTCGCCGGGTCGTAGGTGCCCGTAATCCACACCGTGCCGCCGCCATTGACGTGCGTGTCGCCAGGCCAGGTGTCGCCGCCGGGCTCGCCGGGTGCTGCGGTGGTGAAGGTGCGCCAGGCTTCATTGCCGGTCACCGCGTCGTACGCCGCAACGAAGCCGCGCACGCCGGTCTCGCCGCCCGACGAGCCGACCATGATCTTGCCCTTGGCGGCAAGCGGCGCAAGCGTGATGTACTGCAGCGCCTTCGGATCGCCGACCGCCTTGGTCCAGACAACCTTGCCGCTTTTCGCGTCGAGCGCAATGAGGTGCGCGTCGACGGTTGCGAGGTAGACCTTGTCGCCGTACAGCGCGACGCCGCGGTTCGTCGGGTGCAGCTGCAGCATGTCAGCCGGCAGCTCCTTCTTGTAGCGCCAGAGTTCCTGGCCGGTGGCGGCTTCGAGCGCGATCACCTGTGCGCCCGGCGTGGTGACGTACATGTAGCCGTTGTTGACGATCGGCGGCGCTTGGTGGCCTTCGGTTTGTCCGGTGGCGAACGACCAGGCGAGCTTGAGCTTGTCGACGTTCTTGTCGGTGATCTTGGCCAGCGGGCTGTAGCCCCAGCCGCCATAGTTGCCGCGGTACTGCAGCCAGTTCGCGGGTTCGGGGTTGGCGAGCCGGGCATCGGTCACGGGCGTGTAGGCGCCGAGATGGCCGTCCGCGTGGGCGGCTACCCCGGGCAGGGCCGCCAGCAGCGCTGCGGCGAGTGGTTTGAGCGAGGGCTTCATTCGAGTGTCTCCTGTGGGTTGAGGGGCGGGTGGGAACAGGGGTTGACGGCGGTCAGGTCGCAGGGGCGCCGGGCGGAGTGCTGAATGCGCCGGCCACCACGAGCTGCTCGCCGTCGAGCGCGAGTGGCAACGATGGCAGAGCGCGGGTCGCCGGCCCGCTCGAGACGATGCCGCCTTCGAGCAATTTGAATTTGGAGGAGTGGCAAAAGCACACCAGCGCCTTCTCCTTCGCCAGCCAGGTCTTCACGTCGCACGCCTGGTGTGTGCAGATGGCCGAGAAGGCGATGACGCCCCCGGCGCTGCGCTCGCGCGTCGCCGGGGGCATGTCGACCTCGGCGAGCTTGATCAGAATCACCTTGTTCAAGCGCGACTCGTTGCGCACCTGGCCATATTTCGGGTCGAACGGAAACGCGAGCATCGGTTTGCCGGGTTTCAGGTCGGACACGCGCAGCGGCTGCGGCGTGCCTTCGGCGTCCTCCTCGACGAGCCGGTCGCCCGGACCGGGCAGGGCGGCGTGCGCGGGGTCCGTGCCCCAGACCAGCGGCGCCGCCAGGCCCGCGGCGGCGAAGCGCATCAATGCGCGCCGGCCGTGGTCGGTTCGTGTGGCCATACAGGAGCAGCAGGCAGGTGGCAGTGGCGTCGACATGATGTTCAGGGGCAACTCTTGGGGTGAAGCTGTTCGTGACGATTTCAACCGCGCCGCCATTCGCGCTCGGCGTCGTCCCAGGCGCCGAGTGCCTGCAGGTCGGGCACCCAGGCCAGGCCCGACTTCGCGTCGGACGACGCCGCCTCGGGGGTCACCAGCACGTCGAGCAGCGCTGGGCCGTGCACCAACGCGGCGAGCGCTCGCGCGATCGCGCCGTCCAGGTCTTCGGCGCGTTCGACGCGTTCGGCGTGCAGGTTGAAGGCGCGCGCCATCGCGGCGTGGTCGGCGAACTGGAGCCGCGTGCCGACCACCTTGCCATGCGTCTCCTGCTGGTCGCGCACCTCGATCGCCCAGCTGCCGTTGTTGGCGACGACGATCAGCACCGGCACCTTGTGGCGCGCCGCGGTGTCGATCTCCATCGCGTTGAAGCCGAATGCGCCGTCGCCGGTGGCCACGACGACGGTGCGGCCGGGGCAGGCGAGCGCGGCGGCGATGCCGAACGGCGTGCCCACACCGATGCAGCCGAGTGAGCCGGGATCGAGATAGGTCGATGCGGGCAGGCCGACCCGCGCGAAGCTGAGGAAGTCGCCGCCGTCGGCGACCACGACGGCATCGGCCGGCAGCGCTGCACGCAATGCCGCGAGCAGGCGGTTCGGGTGCATCAGGCCGTCGCTGCCCGGCGCGGCGCTGGCCATGCCGGTGAGCAGCTTGTCGGCGCGCGCCAGATGTTTTGCACGCACGCCCTGCGCCCACGCGCGGTCGGTTGCGGGGGCGCGGCTGCCGGCAGCGGTGAGCATGGCTTCGAGCGCCGCCGACGGCGTGGCCAGCACTTCAGCGGCGCCGCGCCGGTTGTCGCGCAGCTCACCGGCCGAGTCGGCGATGCGAACGAACTTCGCGCCACCAAACACCGCCGGCGACCCGTAGGCCAGCTGGAAGTCGAGCTTGCGGCCAAGCGTGACGATGACGTCCGCCTCGCCCATCACCGAGCCGCGCATCGCCGCCACCACCGAGGGGTGGTCTTCCGGCACCAGGCCGCGGGTTTAGCCGGTGTCCCGATAGAGCGCGCCCAGGCGCTCCAGCAGTTCGCGCAGCGGCGCCGCCGCACCGCGCGCGCCGCGGCCGGAGATCACGAGCGGGCGCTTCGCCGTCCACAGCAGCTCCACCGCCTCCGCCACCGCCGCCGGGTCGGGCAGCAGACGTCGCGGCGGGCGTGGCGCGAACAGTTCGGGCAGCAGGACCGCGCGCGCCGGTTCGGCGCGCAACGTGTCGACCGGGAAATCGAGATATACCGGCCCGCTTTCGCCGCCCTGGCCGAACGCCCGCGCCACCGCTTCGTCAAGCTCCTGCAGCGCCAGGTCGGGCTCGCGCACGGTGCGTGCATAACGCGTCAGCGGCCGCACGAATTCGGTGTGCGCCATGTCCTGCAAGGCGCCGCGGTTCTCCTGCGCGCGCGGCGGCGTGCCGGACAGGATCAGCACCGGCACGCGCGCCACATGGGCGTTCGCGATGCCGGTCATCGCATTCGTCACGCCGGGGCCGGCGGTGACGAGGGCCACGCCCAGGCCGCCGGTCAGCTCGGCGTGCGCATGCGCCATGTAGACCGCGGCGCGTTCGTCGCGCACATCGACGATGGAGATGTCCTCGGCGTCGAGCCGCATCCAGATCGGCATGATGTGGCCGCCGCACAGTGCGAACACCCGCTGCACGCCGCGCGCCTTCAGAAAGCGCGCGATCAGCGCAGCGGTGCTGTGCTCGGAGGCGGTGGCAAGGCTCATGGGATGGGGTGCAGAACGGCGATCCGGCAATTAGAATTCTGAATTCAGTGTTCCGATATCCGGGAACTCCCTGAATGTACTCTGAATTCAGAGTTCGACAATCAGGGCTTTGCCGGAGACGCCCTTGAACCACTTGCTCACCCTGGCCGACGCGGTTGCGGCGCACGCCCGATGCACGCCGGCCAAACTCGGCGCGCGCGACTCCCGGCGCGCGCTGAGCTTTGCGGCCTGGCACGAGCGCGCCACCCGGCTCGCCAACGGCCTGCTCGGCCTGGGCCTGGCGCCGGGCGACCGGGTGGCGCTGCTCGCCTACAACTGCGTCGAATGGATGGAGATCTACGCCGCGCTCGCGCGCGCCGGGCTGGTGGCGGTGCCGATCAACTTTCGCCTCACGTCGCCCGAGATCGCCTACATCGTCCAGCACAGCGAGGCACGGGCCTGGATCGTGCAGGACGATCTGGTCGACCGCGTCGAATCACTGCGCGGCGAACTCGCGATCGAGACGCGCGCCTGGGTGCGCATCGGTGCCGCGCCGAGCCTGGGCTGGACCGGCTACGAAGAACTGATTGCCGCGGCGCAGGCGCTGGAGCCGAACGTGCGCGTGCGCCCGGGCGACGCGTGCGCGCTGATGTACACCTCGGGCACGACGGGCCGGCCCAAGGGCGCGATCCGCAGCCACGAGGGCAATACGCTGATCGCGCTCGCCACCGCGCTCGAGATGGGCTTCACCCGCGCCGACACCGGCCTGATGGTGATGCCGATGTGCCACGCGAACTCGCTCTATTTCAGCCACACCTTTGCGCACCTGGGCGCCGGCGTCGTGATCGACGACCGCAAGAGCTTCGAACCGGAGGCGCTGCTCACCACGCTGGCGCAGCAGCGCATCACCTTCACCTCGCTGGTGCCGACGCACTACATCATGATGCTGGCGTTGAGCAGCACGACGAAATCGGGCTACGACGTGAGCGCCATCGAGAAGCTGATGATCTCGTCGGCGCCGGCGCGCAAGGACACCAAACTCGCGATCCTCGAGTTCTTCCGCAACGGCGGGCTGTACGAACTCTACGGTTCCACCGAGGCCGGCTGGGTGACGCTGCTGCGCCCCGACGAGCAGATCGAGCGGCTTGGCTCGGTGGGCCGCGAATGGGCTGGCTCCGGGCCGATCCGCATGCTTGACGCCGATGGCCACGAGGTGGCAGACGGCGAAGTCGGCGAGCTTCATTCGCGCACACCTTACGTGTTCGACGGCTACTGGAAGAACCCGCAGAAGACCGCCGAGGCTTTCCGCGGCGACTGGTGTTCAGTGGGCGACATGGCGCGGCGCGACGCCGACGGCTACATCCACCTCGTCGACCGCAAGAGCAACATGATCATCAGCGGCGGCGAGAACATCTACCCGTCGGAGGTCGAGAGCGTGATCGGCGCGCACCCGGCGGTGAAGGACGTGGCGGTGGTTGGCGTGCCGCACGCGAAGTGGGGCGAGGCGGTGCAGGCGGTGGTGGTGCTGCACGCCGAGCAACGCGCCGAAGAGGCCGAGTTGCTCGACTGGTGCCGCGGCCGCATCGCCGGCTTCAAGCGGCCGCAGGCGGTGCGCTTTGTCGCGGAGCACGAGATGCCGCGCACCGCCACGGGCAAGATCCTGCACCGGGTGCTGCGCGATCAAATCGCGACGCAGGCGGCCTTGACCACACCCGGGAATTGACGTGGCGCACGGCGCCACCCCGGAAGGAGGAACGAAAGCGGCCTAGACTTCCACTCTGACGCCGCCAAACCGCCACGCCGCCGATTCATGAAAGCCCTTGCCGTCACCCCCAACCTCGTCGACCAGGTGCGCGAAGCGCTGGTGAACGAAATCGCGTCGGGCGCGCTGGCGCCGGGCGACCGGGTGATCCAGGAGCAGATCGCGCAGGAGCTCGGCGTGTCGCGCCAGCCGGTGCAACAGGCGCTGCTGCTGCTGCGCAACCAGGGCATGCTGCACGACGCCCCGGGCCGCGGCCTGATCGTTGCACCGCTCGACCCCGAACACGTGCAGCACATGTACGAGATGCGTGCCGTGCTCGAGGGGCTGGTGTGCCGGCGCGCTGCCGAGACTGCGGTCGAGCGCGCCGCCCAACTCGGCCCGGCCTTGATCGAGGCCGGCCGCAAGGCGGTGGCGGCGGGTTCGGTGGCGAAGATGATCGCCTGCGACATCCGGTTCCACGAATTCCTCTACAGCCTGTCGGGCAACCCGCTGGTGGCGCCTGCGCTCGCCGCGCACCTGACCACCACCCAGCGCGTGATGGGCGAGGTGTTGATGCGCGACGAGAAGCCGCGCGACATCTGGAACCAGCACGCCGGCATCCTGGCCGCCATTTGCGAGGGCAACGGCGATCGCGCCGAGGCGCTGGCCCGCAGCCACCTCACGCAGGCGTCGGGCTTCATGGTCGCGCGGCTGCGCGGCCCGGTCGGCGCCGCGACCAAGCGCCAGTGGAAGGAACCGCGCTGAGGGCATGGTTCCGGACCTGCCCCGCCTAAGGCGGAGCACTCAGGCATTCAGCCCCATCCCCAGGCGCACTGCCAGCCCGCCCAGACGCTGCGAGCGGCCGAGCTGCACATCGGCGCCATGCACCTGGGCAATGCGCCGCACGATCGACCACCCCAGGCCGCTGCCGCTCTCCAGGTGGCCCGGAACGCGAAAGAAGCGTTCCCCCAGCCTGCGGCAGTCCGCCTCGGCCAGACCGGGCCCGCTGTCTTCCACGCTCAGAGCGGCCTGCCCCGGGCCGCATTGAACACTGATCAGAATTCGCGCGCCTTGCGGGCCGTAGCGGATCGCGTTGTCGATCAAGTTGCGCAGCAGCACTTCAAGCAGGGCCCGATTGCCCGACACGCTGCAGGGCTGCGGCGCGTCGAGTTCAATCGCCTGGCCTTTGGCCAGCGCTGCCGGCGCCAGCTCGGCGGCCAGATGGAGTGCGACGGCACTCAGGTCGACGGGGGTCATCGGCGGCGCGTCATCGGCGTCGAGCCGCGAAACGACCAGCAACTGGTCGACCAGGTGCGCGGCGCGGTCGCAGCCCTCGATGGTTCGGTGCAGCGCTCGGCGGCGCACGGCATCGTCAGCGACCGACAGCGCCACCTGGGCCTGCGCGCGGATGCCGGCGATGGGCGTGCGCAGTTCGTGCGCCGCGTCGGCGGTGAAGCGGCTTTCCGCCTCGACCATCGCGCCAATGCGGGCGAACAGATGGTTCAAGGCATCGAGCATCGGCACCATTTCGGCGGGCACGTCGGCCATCACCAGCGGCGCGGTTTCGCGCGCGCCGCGCGCCGCCAGCAACTGGCCGAGACTGCGCAGCGGTGCAACGCCGCGCCAGATCGCAACCCATGCTGCCAGCGCCAGCAACGGCAGGGCCAGCGCCAACGGCCACAGCGTGCCGCGCAGGACGGCGCGCAGGATCGCCGATCGCGAAGCGATCTGCTCACCCACCAGGACCTGGATGTCGTTCTCGGCGCCGCGCGCCGAAAACATGCGCCAGGCCACGCCGTCGATCTGCACCGTGGTGAAGCCCGAATTCACTGCCCTGCCCAGCGGCACCATCGGCTGCGCCGGCGCATTCAATGAGCGCAGCGCAAGGCGCCCTTCGTGGAACACCTGGAACGCGACCTTGGGCGCGTAGCGGTGCAGGCTGGGCGCGTCGATGCTGCGGTCGGCCTCGTCCTCGATTTCACCGGCCTGCTGCGCCACCAGCAAGGCGGCGGCCTGCGCGAGGTGGCTGTCGAGCAGTTCGTCGAGCTCGTGGCGCACGTCGAACCAGGTCAATCCGGCCGCGGCCAGCCACACCGTCACCACCAGACCGAGCACCAGCAGCAGCAGGCGCGCCTGCAGCGACGCCGGCACCAGGCGCGCGGCCAGCGATCTCACGCCGGGCTTTCGCGCATCAGCCCGTAGCCCACACCCCGCACGGTTTGAATCAGGCCGCTGCCGAGCTTGCGCCGCAGGTGATGAATGTGCACTTCAACCGCGTTGCTCTCGACTTCCTTGCCCCAGCTGTAGAGGTGCTGTTCGAGCTGGTCGCGGGACAGCACGCGCCCGGCATTGAGCATCAGCGCGTGCAGCAGGTCGAATTCGCGCGCCGACAGCAGCACCGGCGCACCGTCGCGTTGCACCGAGCGTGCCGCGGGGTCGAGGGCAATGCCGTGCGCCGTCAGAAGCGTCTGCGGCTGGCCATGGGCGCGCCGCACCAGCGCGCGCAGCCGGGCCGCGAGTTCGTTCAGATCGACCGGTTTGACGACGTAGTCGTCGGCACCCAGGTCGAGGCTGTGGATCCGGTCCGGCACCGCGTCGCGCGCCGTCAGCACCAGCACCGGCACCGGCGTGCGCGCCCGTCGCACCGCGGCAAGCACCTCGGTGCCGTCCATCAACGGCAAGCCCAGGTCGAGCACCGCTGCGGCGTAGGGCTGCGCGCGCAGTTCGCGCTGCGCTGCGTCACCGTCGCGCACCCAGTCGACCAGGAAACCGAGTTCGCGCAGGCCGGTCTGCAGGGCGTCTCCGAGCAGGGGGTCGTCTTCGGCGAGCAGGATGCGCATGGCAAGGCCAAGTTTCAGTCGTCGTCGCGCGCGCGGCCTTGATGTTGAGCAGACGCGGCGGGCGCACCGGCAACGGCTTGCGCAGCCGGCCGGCCCTGCCACTGCGTCCACCAGAAGCCGAGCACCGCCACCAGCATCAGCACGCCCACGCTGTGCCAGGCATGCCGGATGCCGTCCTGCGGTGAAGCGGGTTTGCGCCCCGTCAACATGCCCAGCACGAGGTTTTCGCGGTGCAGCCAGCTGCTCACCACCACGCCCAGCACGTGCAGCGCCACCACGCCGAGCATCGGGTTCGACGCCGCCTCGTGCAGCTCGGCGAGCCATTCGCCTGCGAGCTTCACCTCGGCGCCCCAGCCCGAGACGCTGACGACGAGCGCCAGGCCCAGCAGCGCGACGATGGCGAATGCGCCTGCCGGGTTGTGGCCGACGTGGTGCGCGGGCTGGCCGCGCAGCAACGACTTCAGGTAGGCCGCAACAGCGCGCGGCCCGCGCACGAAGTCGGTGAAACGTGCATGCCGGGTGCCCACCAGGCCCCACAGCAGGCGGAACATCACCAGCGCCGCCGCGGTATAGCCCAGCGTGATGTGCAGCAGCCGCCACCGTTCGCTGTCGGCACTGACGAAGGCGCCGAAGAAACAGACCACGAGCAGCCAGTGGAACACCCGCACCGGCGTGTCCCAGACCAGCACCGATCGCACTTTGTTGAGGTTCATGGCTTTCTCATTTCGGAATGCGAACGTCGTGTTCGCTGAAGCGCCCTTGCGCCGTCTGGGTGTGGCAGGCCGAGCAATTGAACGCACCCGCCACCGCCGGGCGCCGCCACACGTCGCGCGCAATCTCGCCGTGTTCACGTGTGAACCAGGCCGAACGCGTGATGCGGTCTTCGGGCGGCGCGGCCGGACTGCGTTGCACTTTCTTGTAGGTGCCGGCATTCGCCTGCAGCCACTTCGACAATTCCAGCGTGGCCGCGGCGTCGAGCGAGGCGTCGGCGCCGAAGTGGCGCGGCAGGTTGTCGAGCAGACGCTGCCACGACGCGGCTGGCAGCAGGCCCGGCGGATAGGCCAGATGACACGCCGCACATTCGCTGCGGTACAGCGGCGGCATCGCGCTGGCCGCCAGCGTCGTGCCGTCGGCGCGCGCCGGCCCGACGCCCAGCGCGGCGGCGGCCAGGCCAAGGCCCATCAGCCAGGGGCGCGGCGTGCAGCGTGCCCGTTTGACACGAAGAGGGGGGATTCGGCGCGAGTTCATCAACGGACTCCGATGTTCGGGTTTGTGAAACGACGGCGGCTATGCCCTGCACTCACGTGCGGCACCTCTTGTGTATTCACGGCTTGAGCTCGAGGAGCCAGGCCAGCACGTCGGCCTTTTCGGCGGGCGTGCATTCGCGGCCCATCACGTCGTTGCAGTTGCGGCGAAACCATTTCTCGACCTTCGCCGCGTCGGTGAAACGCTCGGCATTCACAGCCACCGCCATCGCGCCGATCGCCTTGCCGGTGGCCGCATGTTTGCCGATCTGCACCGGCACCGCGCCGTGGCACGACGAACAGCTCCACTCGCGGCCGTGCCGGCTCGTGAACAGCTGCTGGCCGCGTTCGGGCTGGGCGGGCGTGCCGGCCTGGGCAGCGTAGCGCGCGAGCATCTCGCTCGGCGTGGCCGCGTTGGCGTGCGAAACAAGCGCCGCAAGGGCGACGGCCCAGGCGAGGCGGGTGGTGGTCTTGGCAGGCAGTTTGATTTTCATGTCGGCTCCTGGGAGCGCATGTTTGCCAGCCGGCCTTACCAAACTCTTAACGGCTGGATGCGCGTCGGCGCGCGCGTACACGCTGCGACGCGCGTGGCGCTTGAGCTGGCACAAAGTGAGCTGTTCGGTGGCGGATTTCAGCCCGGCTTCAGCCTCGCCCATTCGACATGGAAAGCAATTGCAAACTGCGGCTGAGCGGCACCCGGGCCGCCCTTAGACTTCGGCGCTGCCTGACCGAAGCGCTCGCCTTCGGTGCGTGCGATGCCATCTGGAGCCTTTGTTGATGACCTTCACCCCAACGACCAAGCGCCGCCTGCGCGCCGTCACGCTGGCAGCCCTGCTGGCGCCGCTGGCGGCGTGCGGCAACCTCGGCGTGCAACCCTGGGAGCGCGACCTGCTCGCCAAACCGGCGATGCAATTGAGTGCCTCCCCGGTGGAAAGCGCGATCGACGATCACATCTATTTCAGCAAGGAAGCGGCCACCGGCGGGCGCGGTTTCGGTGGCGGGGGTTGCGGATGCAATTGACGCCCAGTCCGGTGGCTGGTGCGACGCCTTCGCTGCATCTCGCGCTTGCGGCGGCGAGTGCCGCGCTGCTCGCGCCGTCGGTTGCACCGGCGCAAACCGCTCCCGCCGCACCCCCGCAAGCCGCTGCGCCGAGTCCTGCCGCAGCGGCGCCGGTGCGCACGCCCTGGCGGGTCGACAGCGCGGTGCTGATCTACAAGGAAGGCGGCGGACGTGTCAGCGCCATCGAACCGGTGATCAGCGCACGCCGCACCGACGCCAACGATCGCAGCTTCGGCGTCAAGTTCACGCTGGATTCGCTCACCGGCGCGTCGCCGAACGGCGCCGCGCCGCAGCCCGCACCGCAGACCTTCACGTCGCCTTCGGGCGAAAGCAACTACACCACGCCCGCCGGCGCAACGCCGCTCGACCCGAGTTTCAAGGATACGCGCGGCGCCCTGGCCATCAGCTTCGAGCAGCCCTTGGGTGAAAACCAGCGGCTGTCGCTCGGCGCGAACCTGTCTGCCGAGTACGACTTCAAGTCGTTCGGGGTGAGCAGCGCGTTGGCGCGCGACTTCAACAACAAGAACACCACGGTGAGCATCGGTGCGGCGCTGGAAATCGACCGCATCAACCCGGTCGGCGGCATGCCGATGGGCCTGCGGCCCGCATTCAACCCGGCGACGCCGCGCGCCAACAGCGAATCGCGCAACGTCGCCGACCTGCTGCTCGGCGTCACGCAGGTGATGAACCGCCACTGGCTCACGCAGCTGAACTATGGCCTGGGCCGCGGC
>JANNKS010000695.1:0-5298 GCA_031396425.1 Rhizobacter sp.
CAACATCTGCGCTCGACGTGTCGGTGCAGGCGCAGATCCTCAACCTGCTGCGCGATCTGCAATCCGAACTCGGCGTGTCGTACCTTTTCATCACGCACAACATCGGCGTGGTCGAGTACATCGCCGACCACGTGGCGGTGATGCAGGAGGGGCGCATCGGCGAATCCGGCGTGGCCGATGCGGTGCTGCGCTATCCGCGTTCGCCGTACACCAAGACCTTGCTCGCGGCGGTGCCGAGGATTCAAGCGTCGTAGCACAGGGTTCGGTCAGCGGCCAGAGAAATCAGGCTGTGCAATTCTGAGCCACGGCTGTGCGTTTTGTCGAACGTCAATACGCCTGAATCAGAACATCCGCTGGGATGCCCAGTTCCGCATGCAACGCCCGCACCTGTTCCAGGGAAAGCCGGCGCTTGCGGCGAAAAATGTCGTGCACGCGCTGACGCGAACCAAGCACGCGTTGCAGGTCGGCGGTGGTGAGACCGCGCTGGTCAAGCGCAAACTCGATAGCGGCCACGGGGTCGGGGGGCGGCACTGGGTGGTGCTCGGTTTCGTAGCGGTCGCACATCAGCATCAGCAAGCCGAATTCCGTGTCGTCTGCCGTGCCCACTTTGGGCCGCTGGTCAAAGAAGCGAGCGACGCGTTTGAGGGCGCGTTTGTAGCTTGCGTCGTTCTTGACAAATTCAATCTCGATGTTCTATCTGGCCATGCGGCGGGCTCCTCAGGTTTGATCGACAGTCGTGGCGTCAACTTGGTCGTACTCGGCATGGACCACACGGTGTTGTGGTACCAGCGCTCGCGGTACACCAAGACTTTGCTGGCGGCGGCGCCGAGGATCGCGCGCCCGTAGGCTGTGCAAGGCCGGTGCAGTTTTTCGCTCAGGACAACTCGAGCCGCTTCTCGATGCGTTGAATTCGCTCGCCGAGCTTGTCAAGGCTGACCTGGAGGCGAATATCGGTCTCGTCGCTTGCTGCAACTTCTCGTTTGACGAGCACCATCGAAGTCTCAAGACTTGACATTCTCTGCCTCAAGTCGGACATGTTGTCTGCGATTTGATCAACACGGCTGTCAATGTGGCGCAAGCATTCGATAACAAGGGTTTCGACGTTTTCAGCCACTTTCCGACGCCTTCTCCGGATGGTACTCCCACGCTTTGGCGGTTGCGCTGTGTACTGCTCAGCCGCAGGCGCCCTTCGGTTGCAGCGCCCGGTTGGCGATGCATATCCGCTCAAACGCTGGGCGCTGGCACTTACTCGGCGATGCCGATTCCCACTCGCCGTATCATCGCTGCGCTGGTGCCAAAGGCAGCAGGTGTCGCAGCGGAGGTGCACATGTCTGAGTTCACGCGGATTACGCAGCAACCCGATGTCATGGGGGGCAAAGCTTGCATTCGTGGCATGCGGGTCACGGTGAGCATGGTGGTGGGCCAAATCGGCGCTGGTCACAGCATTGAAGCTGTGCTGGCCGACTATCCTTACCTTGAGCGTGAAGACGTTTTGCAGGCACTGCGCTATGCGGCATGGCGCAGCGAGGAGCGTGAAGTCAGGCTTACCGGAGCATGAAAATACTGGTCGACATGAACCTATCGCCTCGCTGGTTGGTACCGCTTCAGCAAGCGGGGTTCGAGGCGGTGCATTGGTCCACCGTTGGGCCTCTCAATGCGGCGGACGATCGAATCATGGGGTATGCCGTCGCACATGATTTTGTCGTGCTGACCCATGACCTTGATTTCGGCGCAATCCTCGCAGTGACTCATGGCGATAAGCCGAGCGTCGTTCAGATCAGAGCGCAGGACGTTCGTCCAGAGGCCATTGGGCTGCAAGTAGTCGCTGCGCTGCGGCAAATGCAGCCTGAACTGATGGCGGGGGCATTGCTGACTGTGGACTCGAATCGCACCCGAATGCGAGTGTTGCCGCTGAGGCGGCCTTCCTGAACTGCTTTTTCTCTGGGCACCTTTGGGTGCTCGTGGCCAGAAGTCGTACCAAGCGCCGGGCCATCGATTCGATGATCGGCTGAAAGAAGGGGGCGACAACTAACTTGACGCGCGGCGCTCGGTGCAGATCATTTTTCAGGACCCGTTCGCTTCGCTGAACCCGCGCATGCGGGGGTTCGACATTCTGGAAGAGGGCCAGGTGGCGCTGCTGCCGGGGCTGAGCGCCAGAACGCGCCGCGCGAACATCGAAAAGCTGGTCGACCAGGTGGGCTTGCGACGGGACTCGCTCGAACGTTACCCGCACGAATTCTCCGGTGGCCAACGCCAACGCATCGCGATCGCGCGGGCGCTGGCCGTGAAGCCCGACCTGATCGTCTGCGACGAGCCAACATCTGCGCTCGACGTGTCGGTGCAGGCGCAGATCCTCAACCTGCTGCGCGATCTGCAATCCGAACTCGGCGTGTCGTACCTTTTCATCACGCACAACATCGGCGTGGTCGAGTACATCGCCGACCATGTGGCGGTGATGCAGGAGGGGCGGATCGGTGAATCCGGTGTGGCCGACGCGGTGCTGCGATATCCGCGTTCGCCGTACACCAAGACCTTGCTGGCGGCGGTGCCAAGGATTGGGCGCCAGTAGAGCGCGTGCCTCATGGGCTGGCAAGGCACTCGGAGAAGGAAATCGTCGAAGCAGTCGCCACGTTGATCCGCTCGATATCAACTCGCGATGTCGCGCACCGACGCCTGGCAGATGCATGCCTCCTGTTGGTTGGCAGCAGTTACCACGCAGTTACACAATGGATGTTGCTGTCAACCAACGTGGCATCTTGCGCCGCCTAGGTATATGCCCCTAAGCGCCACTCCCGAAGGCTGAATCGCGGTCGATGGGTTCAAAGCCTGATGGGCGGCAAACCCGCGCAAACACTGGGGTTCCCGGCTTTTCCCTGCGAACGCTGCCGTTCAACGCCAGCCGAGCAACGGCGTGCGATCGAGGAATACCCTAGAGGTGAGTGTTTACCCAATGGTGACAATTCTTTTACATGTTTTTGCAGGCAAGACAGCGCTGCCTTACAAGGCGGCGCGTGGCTTGATGCAGAGCAGGGTCCAACTTCAACCTTTTTCTTTTAGAGGAGACAGCATGTTCAAGAGAACCAAGATCTGTTCCGGATTGATGCTTGCGTTTGGGGGCACGCTCGCGCTCGGTGTTGCACCAGCGTTTGCGCAGCAGCAACTCGAGCGTGTCGAGATCACCGGCTCGTCGATTCGACGTATCTCTGCCGAAACGGCGCTACCGGTCAGCGTCATTAAAGTCGAAGAATTGACCCGCCAGGGGGTTACCACCACCGAGCAGGCGATCCAGCGAATTGCTGCGAACCAGTCGAGTTTTGGCGCCAGTTCATCCATCGGTGGAACGACGGGCGGAAAAGCCGAAGCCGATTTGCGCGGTTTGAGCGGGCCAACCGACACGAATGCGAACAAGACGCTGGTGCTGTTGAATGGGCGACGCCTTGCCAACCACGCGTTTGACGCAGCCGCGGTGGATTTGAACGCAATTCCTTTGGCCGCGATCGACCGGATCGAGATCCTCCGCGATGGTGCTTCGGCGATCTACGGCACAGACGCGATCGGCGGCGTGATCAACTTCATCTTGAAGCGTGACCTGGTTGGGTTGGAAGTGAATGCACAAATTCAGAAACCACAGAAGTCGGGAGGTGGCGACACTCAGCGTCTCAGTCTGTCGGGTGGTTTTGGTTCGCTCACAGATCAACGTTTCAACGTGATGGCAGCGCTCGATTGGCGCAAGCAAGACGTCCTGCCAGCAGCGAAGCGCGATTTTTCGAAGACCGGTGTGATTCGTGGCGCAGTCGTTGCCGGCACGAGCGGAACGAGTTTCCCGGGCGACCTCAGTGGTTTCGAGCCTTCGCTTCCGAACTGCAATCCGCCGAGCTCTATCCCGAATCCGGCCGGAACGGCCTGTCGTTACGACTTCTCGGGCGACATCGACATACTGACCGAATCCGAGCAACTCACTGGCCTGCTGAGGGGTTCGCTTGCCATCACTCCCGACCATACGGCTTCTCTTGAATACTTGCGGGCCAACAACAAGTCCACCGCTCGCGTGGCGCCCGTTCCGCAGAACCATCTGATGCCACAGTCCAGCCCGTTCTATCCGGCGGGTGCGCCGGGTGCCGCGCTCGGAATTCCCGACCTTGCGAATCCCGGAGGGCCCAACGTGCCGGGCGGAGTCGCAAACTGGCGCTCAATCCCTGGTGGGAAGCGCACGAGCGGCGACGACACAACGACTGAGCGCACGATGGCAGAGTTGCAGGGTCTTGTGATGGGCTGGGACTACAAGACCGCGTTGGGTACGTCCCAGAACAAGAGCACAGCCTCCGTCAAGAGCGGCTACCTCGATGATGATGTCATGCAAACGGGCGTTTTCAACGGCGTGATCAACCCGTTCGGCGCGCAGACGCCTCAGGGTTTGGCGGCGATCCAGGCGGCGCAGCTCTCCGAGCCAACGCTGATTGGAAAGTACAAGGTCAATTTCGTGGATTTCCGCGTTTCGAATCCCGACTTGTTCAAATTGCCGGCCGGATCACTCGGTGCCGCTTTCGGCGTCGAGTATCGCAAAGAGAACTTCGACTACAACGCACTGCCGATCAATGCTGTGCTGATCAACAGCCTGGGTATCGATCCGGAAAGTGACATCACTGGCGACCGCAAGGTGGGTGCCGCCTACGCTGAGTTCAGCATTCCTGTGATCAAGGACCTCGAGGTCACGTTAGCGGGCCGCTTCGACAAGTACAGCGGCACCGGCGACACGTTCAACCCGAAGGTTGGCGTTCGGTATCAGCCGATCAAGGAACTCCTGTTGCGTGGTTCGGCGAACAAGGGGTTCCGCGCGCCGACACTGTTCGAAATCTATCAGCCCCCGTCATTGACGTTCACCACGGACAACTATGACGATCCGTTGCTGTGCCCCGGCGGCGTTGCGGTTCCTGGCGCTTCGGCGGGAACCGTGTGTGGTCAACAGGTATTGCAGCGTCAAGGTGGACCAGGTGGTCTGGGCCAGCCAATCTCCAACCTGAAGCCTGAGAAGTCGACCAACTATTCATTCGGCTTGGTCTTCGAGCCAACCAAGTCCGTATCGTTGGGATTTGATGCGTGGCAGATCAAGATCAAGAACCTGATCAGCGCGTTTCCTGAGCAGTCGACCTTTGGAGACCCCGTCGCGCAGGCTGCCAGGTTCTTCCGTTGCAGCCAGTTGCCGGCGGGTCCGGGGCCGGGTATCGACCGGGCTGACATCGATGTTTGCCTGAACTACCCCAACTTCGACCCCATCGCGTTCATCGACGCGCCCAACGC
>JANNKS010000744.1:0-9351 GCA_031396425.1 Rhizobacter sp.
GTGTCGGCCAGCCGCCGGTCGTGCGATTGAGCCAACGCCGCACTGGCGTCCACCAGCACGATCACGCCGTCGAGCTGCAGGCGCGGGTCGGCGCGGCCGAGCTGGGCAATGCGCCAGGGATCGGACACGCCACTCGCTTCCACCACCACGGCGTCGAACGGTGTGCCCGAATCGAGCACGCCCATCAGGGCCAGGCTGAGGTCATCGCCGATCTGGCAGCACACACAGCCGTTCGTCAGCGCGATCGTGTCGCCCGCAGTCGCCGCGATGAGTTCCGCGTCGATGTTCAGCGCGCCGAAATCGTTCACCAGCACCGCCAGGCGGCGGCCAGCGGCGTGGCGCAGCCAGTGGTTGAGCAGCGTCGTCTTGCCGGCGCCCAGGAAGCCACCGATCACGGTGAAGGGAAGGCGTGGCCTGGGCATCGATGGTTCACACGCCGGGTGTCGCTCAGGCGCGTCGCGCTTCGAACACCCGCCCGCCCAGCACGGTGCCCCAGACGCGCACGTCTTTCAGCGCGGCCGGATCGACGCTGAACGGGTCGTCTTCGAGCACGCAGAAGTCGGCGCGCTTGCCGCATTCGATGCTTCCCACTTCATGGTCAAGCTTGAGCGTCCAGGCGGCGCCGAGCGTGATCGCGTGCAGCGCCTGCGTCACGCTGATGCGCTCGGCGGCGCCCAGCACGCGGCCCTTGGGCGTGACGCGGTTCACCGCGCACCAGGCGGTGAAAAGGGGCCCGAGCGGCGTGACCGGCGCGTCGGAGTGGATCGCAAGCGGCACGCCGGCGGCCAGGGCGCTTGCGCAGGCGTCGAGGCGGTTCGCGCGGTCCGGGCCCAGCGTCATCTCGTAGTGCTGGTCACCCCAATACCAAAGGTGGTTCGCAAACAGATTCGCGCACAGGCCGAGCGCGGCCATGCGCCGGAACATCGGTGCGTCGATCATCTGGCCGTGCTGCAGTGTGTGGCGGTGGTCGGGGCGCGGCGCGCGCGTCAGAACGCGCTCGATCGCGTCGATGGCGACTTCGCTCGCCTCGTCGGCGTTCGTGTGAGTGTGGATCTGCAGGCCGGCGCGGTGGTAGGTCTCGAAGTCGGTTTGATACTGCGCCGGTGCCGTGACCCAGATGCCGTTGGGCGCACCGTTGAAATGCCCGGGCCAGCGCAGCCGCGCCGAGAAGCCCTGGATCGAACCATCGAGCATCATCTTCACCAGCCCGTAGCGCAGCTTGTCGGTGTTGCGCGCCATCAGGCCCTTCACGTGCTCGGCACCGAGTGCAGCGCCATGGGTGCCGTGAAACGCCTGGAACGCGGGCAGCAGGCGGATGGCGCAGTCTTCGTCGGCGAGCGTAGCCTCGAGCACCTTGCAGTCGTTCTCGGTGAGTTTGTTGACCAGGTCGGTGGCGGTCGTCACGCCCTGCATGCAGGCCAGCGCAGTGAAAGAGCGGATGCCCTGGGCTGTCATCGGGGCGAGCATGCCGGCGTCGCCGAACTTGCGGATCACCAGGTACATCGCGGCCGGCTCCTGCAGCTCACCGGTCGGTTCACCGGCGTGGGGGCCGGTGGCGAACTTGACGACGCCTTCCACCTCGTTGTCACGGTCGATGCCGGCGAGCCGCAGCGCCGCGGAGTTCACGTTCATCAGGTGCAGGTTGGCGTGCACGATGATGATGGGCCGGTTCAGGCTTGCCCGGTCGAGCTGATCGACCGTCATGCGCTGGCCGCCGAAATAGATCGGATCGAACCCCCAGGCGAGCAATGGTTGGTCCGGTGGCAATGCTCGAATCGGGGCGCTGTCGGCCGCTTCGGCGAGGCGCGCCACCACCGCGTCCATCGAACGCAAGCCGCTCCACACCTTGCCGTGCGGGTCGCGCCGATCGAACCAGCCCAGGTAGTGCATGTCCCACATGCTGCCTTCCTTCAAATGGCAGTGGCCTTCGATCAGGCCGGGCATCAGCACCATGTCGGCGAAACGTGGGTCGACGGTGTGGGCGCCCCACGCCGACACCTGCTCGAGCGAGCCGACGCTCAGAATGCGTCCGTCGCGCACCGCCACGTGGCTGGCGTGCGACTGCGCCGGGTTCATCGTGATGATGTTGCGGGCCGGGTAAACGGTGATACTCATCGAGGGCTTGTTGTGCAGGTCGTTAGGCAATCGGCGATTTCGCGCGGCTTGATTGTCGTTGCGTCGCCTCGCGAAGAACTGGGTGCTCCTGCGTCGAGGCGAGCATCTCCTTGGCGTCGGTGTAGTCGTGCCCGAGGGCGCGCGCGACCGCTTCATGCGTCACCTTGCCCAGCACCACGTTGAGGCCATTGCGCAGGTGCGGGTCGTCGGCAGCAGCGCGCTTCCATCCTTTGTCGGTGATCGCCACGGCGTGGCCGATCGTCGCGTTGTTCAGCGCGAACGTCGACGTTCTGGCCACCGCGCCGGGCATGTTGGCGACACAGTAGTGCACATCGACCACGACCGCGCCTTTCTTCATGCCCCCCACCATCTGCCGTGTGACGAGTTTGGGCGCCGCCGCACCGGGGATCAACACGCCGCCGATCACCAGGTCGGCTTCCGCAATGCGTTCGTCCAGCGCCTGGGCCGTGGAAGACGCGGTCTCGACGCGGTTGCCGAAGATCAGGTCGAGGTGACGGAGTCGGTCGATGTTGCGGTCGAAGATCGTGACGCGCGCGCCGCAGCCCACCGCCATCTGCAGCGCGTTGCTGCCAACGACGCCGGCGCCGAGGATCACGACGTGGGCGGGAGGAACCCCGGGCACGCCGCCGAGCAGCAGGCCCATGCCGCCGCCGGGCCCGGTGATGGTTTCACAAGCCACGCAGACGGCACCCGATTTCAGCGCCGGCGCCGGTCTGCACCAGCACCTCATGGCCGTGCGCGCGCAGCTCGCACACGCTCGACGGCGTCAGGCCGACGCGGTATTCATGGTTCTTGATTTCTTTCGGAACACCGATGCGCATGATGGGCCTCCGCGATTGATGAAGCGTGCAAGCTGCGGTTGAATGGTCAGGCCGTCGTCAACACGTCGCGCAGTTTGCCGACGATCTCGGCGATGTGTTTGTCTTCGGCGATCAGCGGCGGCGCGACGATCAGCGTTTCTCCCGTGCTCTTCAGATTCAGGCCGCGGTCGTAGAGAAGCTTCTGCAGCTGATGCCCGCGCGCTCCGGGCCCACCCACCGGCGCCACTTCGATGCCGGCCATCATGCCGATCGAGCGGATGTCGATCACGCCCGGGCAGTCGGCGAGCGAGTGCATCGCGTCGATGAAGCGCGGGCTCATTGCGGCGGCGCGCTCGATCAGGTGCTCCTTCGCGAAGATGTCCATCATCGCGAGGCCGGCGGCGCACGCGGCCGGGTGCGCCGAGTAGGTGTAGCCGTGGAAGAACTCGATGCCTTGCTTCGGGCCGGCGTCGGTGATGGTGTCGTAGATGCCTTGCCGCGCGGCGACCGCGCCCATCGGCTGCGCGCCGTTCGTGATGGCCTTGGCCATCGTCAGCAGGTCGGGCGTGACGCCAAACGCCTGCGCCCCGAAATTCGCGCCCATGCGGCCCCAGCCGGTGATGACTTCGTCGAACACCAGAAGGATGCCGTGCTCGTCGCAGATCTTGCGCAGGCGCTGCAGGTAGCCCTTGGGCGGTGGCAGGCAGCCGAACGAGCCGGCGGTGGGCTCGACGAACACCGCCGCGATGTTCTCGCCGCCGAGCAGGTTGCAGAAGCGTTGCAGGTCCTCGGCCAGCTCGGCGCCGTTGTCGGGCTGGCCCTTGATGAACTTGTTGTCGGGCAGCGCCGTGTGGCGCATGTGGTACACCCCGGCCAGGCCCGGCCCGTAGGCCCTGCGGTTGTTGACCATGCCGGCCAGGGCCACGCCGCCCATGTTGACGCCGTGGTAAGCGCGTTCGCGCGAGATGAAGAGTTGCCGCTGTGCCTGGCCGCGCACGCGGTGGTACATCAGCGCCATCTTCATTGCCGTGTCGACGGCTTCGGAGCCGGAGTTGACGAAGAACACCCGGTTCAGGTCGGCGGGGGTGTATTCGGCCACCCGCGCGGCAAGCTCGAAGGCCTTCGGGTGGGCACGCAGGAACGGCGCGGTGAAATCGAGCGTCAGCAGTTGCTGGTACACCGCCTCGGCGATTTCGCGTCGGCAGTGGCCGGCGGCGACGCAGAACAACCCTGCAGACGCGTCGATGACCTGTTTGCCTTCGGGCGTGTAGAAGTACATGCCCTCGGCGCGCGCGAACATGCGCGGTTCGTTCTTGAACTCCTTGTTCGGCGAAAACGGCATCCAGTAGGGTTGCAGGTGGCTCGTCACTTGCGGTTCGGCGTGGCCCATGGGGTTGGTCTCCTGGTGGGGTGGCGGTAGGGGCAGGGGTTAAAACACTTCGTCGGTCAGCGCATACCATTTGTACAACACGCGCTGGCCGATGCGCCGGAACGGCGCGAAAGCCCGGGATTCGACCAGGTTCAGCACGTTCGGGTAGGGCAGTGGCGTGTTGTAGATCGGGAGATCGAACACCGCCTGACCGGCATCCTTGCCGGCAATGCATTCAGCGAGCCGTTTTCCGGCCCACGTGGAAAACGACACCCCGTTGCCGCCATAACCCAGCGCGTACCAGACGGCCTGCTTCGCGTCGGGCCGGGTGATGCGCGGCATCATGTCGTGGCTCACGTCGACCCAGCCCCACCAGGAATGCTCGATGGCGATGCCGGCCAGCGGCGGGAACTTGCGCGCTATCGCGTCGGTAAGCAGCTTGAGGTGCCGCGGATCCTCGGCGTCGGCGCCGGCCACCGCGCTGCGGTTGCCGATCTGCAGGCGCTTGTCCCTGAGCAGCCGGTAGTAGAAGCGCAGCGTGCGCGTGTCGGTCATGAAGGTGTGCGAACGGAAGTTGCAGGCCTTCAGTTCGGCTTCGGTCAGCACGCGCGTGACGACCGAGTTCGACAGGATCGGCATCAGCTTGTTCTTCAACAGCGGGTTCAGCCCCTGCCCGGTGTAGCCGCCGGTGCACACCGCGACGCGCCGGGCGCGCACGGTGCCACCGGGAGTGCGCAGATGATGAAGGCCGTTCACGTTGTGCCAGGCCTGAACCGGGCTGGCCGGGTGGACCTTCACGCCCAGCGTGCGCGCCCGGTTGATCAGACCGTAGGTCAGCTTGAGCGGGTGGATGCCCACGCCTTCGGGTTCGAACAGGGCGCCGGCCGCCTCGCGCTCGTCGCAATACTCGTGGCGCAGTTGCGCAGCGCTCAGCAAGCGCGTGACGTGGCCGAACTGCTCGCGCCGAATCCGGGCTTCCGCCTCGAGCGCGGCGAAGCGCTGCGGGCGGTGCGCGATGTAGAGGTGGCCGCCGTCGTGGGCGTCGCAATCAATTTGGGTCGTGAGGTGCTTGAAGTTGTCGAACCCTCGGCGGATTTCGGCGTCGAGTTTCTGCGCGACATCAAGACCCCAACGCGCGATCCATTGCGAGCGTTTCAGCCGCCCGCTCGCGTTCTGGCCCTGGCCGCCGCTGCGGCTCGAGCAGCCCCACGCGCTGCGGTTCGCTTCCAGCACGACGGCGCGAATGCCATGTTCCTGCGCCAGATAGAGCGCGGTGGAGATGCCGGTAGAACCGGAGCCGATGATCACGACGTCGGTGTCGCTGTCGCGCATGACCGGGCCGTCGTCGTCAGGCGGCGCGCCCGCGCTGGCGACCCAATAGGTCGGCGCGTAGGCGCGGCCGGCGCCGGGGTCGGCCGCGACCAGCGGGTCGTAGCGCGGGTCGTAGCGCATGCCCGTGGAGAGCGCGCCGTCAGCGAAGCGCAGCGGTTGCATCAGGGCCATGGTCGCGAGGCGTCACTTCGTGGCGGGTAGGTTCGGCCGGTTCTTGCGAAACGCGTTCTTCACCGCGATCTTGCCGTTCTTGAACGTGAAGAGATCCACCCCGTCGGTTTCGATGCGGCTGCCGTCGGCTGCGGTGCCGGTGAAGGTCCATTCCGAGACACCGAAGTCGCCGTGCACGAAGTGCCGGCCGTTTTCCCACTGCGCGTCGGGAACGGCTTGCCAGGTGGCAACAAAGGCCTTGCGCACCGCGTCGCGGCCGGTGTGGCGGGTACCGCAAGCGTCGGGCCCGGCGCCGGTCTGGAACACACAGTCGTCGCTCATGAAGCTCATCAGCGCTTCGACGTCGTGGCGATTCCAGGCGGCACTGAACGCGGCGAGGGTGGCCACGGTGACGGGCGTGATCGGTGCGGGCATGGCAGTGTCCTGCGGTGGGTGGGCCCCGAGCGTAGACAAGTCGCGGGAACGGCGATAGGGCCAGTGGCGGGGTTTCGGCCGGACCAGTGTGCGGCAACGCTTAGACTGGAGCACACCATGGCCAACCCTCGAGCGACCCAGTGGGCGCAGCTGTTCGCGTTGCCCGAGGCGTCCGCGCTGCCGCTTCAGGCGCGCCTGCGTCTGGCCATCGTGCGCGCCATTCTGGAAGTGCGGCTGGACCCGGGCGCGGCGCTGCCATCGTCGCGCGAACTCGCGGCCGTGCTGGGCCTGAGCCGCAACACCGTGACCGCCGCCTACCTTCAGCTCTGCGACGAAGGCTTCCTGCAGGCGCGTGCCCGCAGTGGTGTGTTCGTGGCGATCGACGCGCGCGCGGCGCAGGTCCACCCGTCGGCCAGCTCGGCCGTGGCCGCCGGGCCTGCGGGTCAGCCGCCGGCGTGGGCCGAGCGCGTGCTGCGCTCGCAAGTCGGCCGGCCGACGCTGGCCAAACCCGAACAATGGGCCACCTACCCCTACCCCTTCGTGTACGGCACCTACGACCCCCAGTTGTTCCCGACCGAAGACTTTCGCGAATGCTGCGCACGCACCTTGGCGCGCTCGCAATTGCCGCACTGGACGCCCGATCTCGAAACCGACGACGTGCCCGAACTGATCGAACAGATCCGCACCCGCTTGTTGCCCAAACGCGGCGTGTTCGCGCTGAAGGAGGAGGTGCTGGTCACGCTCGGCGCGCAACACGCTTACTACCTGCTTGCCGAAACGCTGTTCGACACGCACAGCCGCGTCGGCCTGGAGGAGCCCGGTCACCCGCACGCGCGCAACAGTTTCGCGTTGCGCAATCCCGAGTTCGCCCTGATCGACGTCGATGACGAAGGCGTGCGCCTGGACGCGCTGCCGCCGCTCGACTACCTGTTTGTCACGCCGTCGCACCAGAGCCCGACCACGGCGACGCTCAGCCTGGTGCGGCGCCAGCGCCTGCTGCAGCTAGCGGAGGCGCACGATGTGGTGATCATCGAAGACGACTACGAGGCGGAAAACCTGTATGCCGGCGAGCCGATGCCGGCGCTGAAGAGCCTGGACCGGGCTGGGCGCGTGATCTATGTCGGTTCGGTGTCCAAGAGCCTCTCGCCGGCGCTGCGGCTGGGCTACATCGTCGCGCCGCGCACGCTGATCTGCGAGCTGCGCCTGATCCGCCACGCCATGGTGCGCCACCCGAGTGCCTTCTTGCAGCATGCCTATGCCTTGTTCCTGTCGCTCGGCCACCACGAATCGCATGCGCGCCGGGTCAACCAGGCGATGCAGGAACGCCTGGCACTCGCCGCGCAGGCGCTGCGCGAACACCTGCCCGATTTCGAGTTCACGCTGCCGCAGGGGGGTGCGTCGATCTGGGTGCGTGCCCCACGTTGGGTCGATGCGAGCGAACTGGCGCTGCTGGCCCGACGGCAGGGCGTGTTGATCGAAGCCGGCGACATCTTTTTCAGCAAGCCGCCTTATCCGTGCCCCTTTTTTCGGCTGCGACTGTCGTCGATTCCCGCACCCCAGGTTGCCGCGGGCATCCGGGCGCTCGGCCTGGCGGCGAACGAACTGAGGCAGGCGCGCGGCGAAAGGCGTGCCGTCGCAGCGGGGACCCCAGCCGCCCCGACCGGATGGGAAATCGGCTCGCTGCGGGACGCCCCCAATCAAGGGTAAGCACGGGGTGTTTGGCCTCATGTCCATCAGGGTTCTGGCCCTATTGAGGCGCGCCGCATGCGTGCATAGTTCGCAGCTGTGAGACACGCCCTGCGGCGTGCGCACCGGCCCATTCATTCCCAGGAGTTGTGCATGAAGTTCAACAAACGTCAGATGGTTCTCGTCGCCGCGGCAGCGCTGCTGGCCAGCACCGGTGCGCTTGCGCAGGCGAAAAAGGAAGTGACCTTCGCCCACCAGGACATGCTGGTGCCGCTGCGCACCGTGATGGAGTCGGGTGAGCTCGAAAAGGCCACCGGCTACAAGATCAACTGGCGCATGTTCGGCGGTGGCGGCGACGTCATCAAGGCGATGGCCTCGGGTGACGTGCAGCTCGGCGAAGCCGGTTCCAGCCCGATCACCGCAGCGGCCAGCCAGGGCCAGGACATCAAGCTGTTCTGGATCCTCGACGACATCGCCGACGCCGAGGCGCTGATCGTGCGCAATGGCAGCGGCATCAACAGCGTCAAGGACCTGCGGGGCAAGAAGGTCGCCACGCCCTTCGTCAGCACCGCGCACTACCAGCTGATGGCGGTGATGAAGACCGAAGGCGTCGATGCCAAGGGCGTCAACGTGATGAACCTGCGCCCGCCAGAAATCGCTGCGGCCTGGGAGCGCGGTGACATCGACGCGGCCTTCATCTGGGACCCGGTACTGTCCAAGATCAAGGGCAACGGCAAGGTGATCGAGACGTCGAAGACGATCGGCGCGCGCGGATTCCCGACCTTCGACGGCCTGATCGTCAATGCCAAGTGGGCGGCGCAGAACGAGGCCTTCATGGTCGCGCTGGTCAAGGTGCTGGCCAAGGCCGACGCGGCCTACATGGGCAACAGGGCGAAGTGGACGGTCGATTCGCCCGAAGTGAAGGCGGTCGCCAAGTGGACCAAGGCCGACGCGAAGGACGTGCCGCCGGCGATGGCGCTGTACACCTTCCCGACGGCGGCCGAGCAGGTGGGTCCGGCGTGGCTGGGCGGCGGCGCCGCCAAGGCCATGACCCGGACTGCGGATTTCCTGAAGGAGCAGGGTCGCATTCAGGAGGTCAAGCCGGACTACGCTGCCTTCGTGACGGACATCTATGTAAAGAAGGCGATGGGGAAGTGACGCTTCGCTAGGAAGGACAGCGGGCGACGCTGGTGCGTCGCCCTTTTGTTTTTTGGGGGTTTCATGCCGACTCTGGATATCCGTCAGCTCACGTTGAACTACGCCGTCAAGGGCGGCACGCTGCAGGCGATGGCGCCGATCAACCTGACGATCCACGAGGGCGACTTCGTGGTGGCGCTCGGCGCCTCGGGTTGCGGAAAGACCACCCTTCTCAACTGATTCGCGGGCTTCCTGCCGGCGTCGACCGGCGACATCCTGCTCGACGAACAACCGGTGGTCGGCCCC
>JANNKS010000084.1:0-12820 GCA_031396425.1 Rhizobacter sp.
CCGCACCCAGAACGACGTAGAACAACAGGATCGCGCTGACCACCGCCACCGGCGCAAGACCCCACGACAACACCGCTTTGGCAAGCTGCGCGGGCACCTGGGTGAGTGCGAGCGCCGCGTTCATCAGGTCGGCGCCGAGGAAGATCAGGAAGATCATCGCCGAGGCCTCGGCGGTCGCGTAGAAGCAGAACTTGAAGCCCTTCCAGGTGATTTCGCGGCGCGCGAGTGCAGCGACGAACGTCGAAGCCGCGCCCACGGCAGCGCCTTCGGTGGGCGTGAACTTGCCGCTGTAGATGCCGACGAAGACGATGAAAAATATCACTGCGATGGGCAGGATGCCGGTCAAGGCCTGCAACGTGATGCGCGGCGCTTCGTCGTGTTCCGGCGCGTGGCCGGGAACCAGCCGCACGTAGATCGCAATCGCGATCATGTAGCCCACCATAGCGATCAAGCCCGGCACCATCGCTGCAGCGAACAGCTTGGCGATGTTCTGTTCGGCCAGGATGGCGTAGATCACCAGCGGCACCGAGGGCGGAATCAGGATGCCCAGTGTTCCGCCAGCGGCCAGCGTGCCGGTGGCCAGGCGCCCCGAATACCCGTGCTTGCGCATCTCGGGCAGCGCCACCGAGGTGATGGTGGCCGCCGTCGCGACCGACGAGCCGCAGATCGCGCCGAACGCGGCGCACGCGAGCACCGCCGCCATCGCCAGCCCGCCACGAAAACGCCCCATCACCGCAGCGGCAAAACTGAACAAGGCCTTCGAGATGCCGCCCTGAGACGCGAAGTTGCCCATCAGGATGAACAGTGGAATCACGCTCAGGTCGTAGCTTGCAAAGCGCGCGAAGGCCTGGGTGTTCAGGAAGCTCGAATACGGGTGCCAGCCCCCCTGCAGCAGGTAGCCCACCGAACCGGCAACGAACATCGCCACTGCAATCGGCGTGCGGATCGCCATCAGCACCAGCATCAGGGCGAAGATCAGCAGCACCAGCGTGACGGGGGTCATGGCGCCACCTCGGGGCCAAAGCTGCGCACGGCCTGTGTCAGTGCGATCACCGCGCACAGCCCCAGAGGCGGCACCATGAAGGCGTAGACGATCCAGTCCGGAAAGCCCAGCATCATCGACCCCGAACGGCTGTTCCAGGCGCTCAGGCCACCGACCGCGCTGCGCCAGCACATCAGCGCCATCACGCAGGCCATCAGGAAGGCGCCGAACCGGTCGAGTTGCAGCTGCGTCGCTTCGGAAGCCCGGGTGGTGAAAAAGTCGACGATGATGTTCGCGCGGCGCAGCTGGCACCAGGGCATGAACAGGGCCACCGCCGCGCCCGCCGCCGACGCGGTGAGTTCGATGTCACCGACGATGGTCCAGCCAGTGGTGTTGCGCCCGATTAGGCTGACACACGTCATCAGCGTGATCACCGTCAACAGCACACCCGCCAGAATGGCGCACAGCTTGGCCATTCGCTCCAGGGGTTTCATGGCGTCTCCTTGCGCTTTGCTGCGCTCTTGTTGTCTCAAACCCGCCGGTCTGACATCCGGCCGCGGGCAGGCCGGCCCACAGACCTTCGCCAGACCCGCTCAGTATTGTCGCCGCGGAAGTTCGACCGTCAGGCCGTCATGTTCGTTGCTCAACTCAAGCTGGCAGCTCAGGCGGCTGTTCGGGCGGCGCTCGGCCGCCGTCATCTCCAGCATGGCCAGCTCGTCGGGCCCGGCAGGCTGCAGACTCGCGAGCCAAGGCGCATCCACATAAACATGGCAGGTCGCGCAGGTGAGGCAACCACCGCAATCGGCTGCGATCTCTTCGACACCGGCACGTGTCGCGGCGCGCATCAGGCTCTGGCCGGTGGGTGCCACAAGGCTGCGGCTGGCGCCGTCATGGTTGCGAAGATGGACCGTGATTTTTGCCATCGCGCGTCAGAACCGGCTGAAGTATTCACGCCGCATCCAGGCGTCCTGGTCGAGTGCCGCGGCATGGCGCTCAAGTTCACTGCGCTTGACGCGGGTGAGCAGCTTCACCAACGGCGCACCAAATCCGTCGCACAGCACGGCGTCATCCGCCAGTGCACGCAAGGCTTCGTCCAGCCCGGCGGGCAGGCGCTCGCCGGCGGCATAGGGTGAATCGGTCGCCATCCCGGGGTCGACTTGGCGCTGCAGGCCGCTCAGCCCGCAGTGAACCTGCGAGGCGATGTACAGGTAGGGGTTGGCCATCGGTTCGCCGACGCGGTTTTCGATGCGGGTGGCGCAGTCGCCTGCACCGCCGAGCACGCGCAGCATCGCGCCTCGGTTGTCACGCCCCCAAACCACCGATTGCGGCGCCATCGCATTCGGCTTGAACCGACCGAAACCGTTCACTGTGGGCGTGCCGAACACGGCGGCGCCATGCGCATGGGCGAGCAGTCCGCCCAGCCAATGTGTGCCGATGTCCGACAGGGTGTGCGTTGCGTCGGCCGGTGTGGTGCCTGGTGCAGCGGCGTCGCGCACGAACGCATTGCGGCCGTCGGCAAGGTGGGTCAGCGACTGGTGCAGGTGCCAGCCGCTCGCCATCACGTTCGGGAACGGCGGCAGGCACACGAAGCTCGCGTGGTAGCCGGCGCGCCGCAAGGCCTGGCGCACGCCATTGCGAAACAGCACCATGTGGTCGGCGGCGACTAGCGCGTCGGTGACGTCGAACACCGCTTCCACCTGGCTCGGGCCGAGTTCGACTTCGATCGATCGCAGCGGCAGGCCCAGGCCCTGCGCGGTGGCCTGCACGATGCGCAGCGGAACGTCGGCCAGGTCGGCCCAGCCTTCAGCGAGCAGGTTGTAGCCGGGGTGGATCATCTCGACGCGAGGCGGCTCGCCCGGCCAGTCGGCAAGCAGGGGGTCGAGCCCGGCGTCGACGATGCGATGGATGTGGAACTCGACCTCGAGCCCGCAGCGCAGGCCGAAGCCGGCGGTGGCGAGTTTCGCCAGCGCTGCCTGCAGAACCCGGCGCGGGTCGACTTCGACGGGTGTGCCATCGCTGAACCAGGCCTGTGCGCGCATCCAGCCGGTGCCGCTGGCCCACGGCAGCACGCGAAGGCTGTCGGGGTCGGGCAGCAACATCAGGTTGTTCGCCAGCCCGAAACCCGGCAGTTCATCCAGCGCGCCCGGCTCGAACACCTTGTAGGCGGTGCGGTCCGACGTGTCTTTCAGCAGGATCGTGCTGACCATGCCCACGCCGTCGTGCAACGCCTCGGCAGCGGCGGCGGGCATCAGCGTCTTGCCGCGCAGCACGCCGTGCAGGTCGCACCACGCGATGCGCACCCGCTCCAGGCCCCATGCCTGCATGCGCTGCACCGCCGCTTCGCACGCTGCAGCGCGCGGCGCATCGTGCACGCCGCAGCGTTCGGCGAAACGCGTCAAGAAATCGCCTCGGGCGAAACGGCGCCCTGCAGCCAGGGCGCACCAGCCCGCTTCGCGGCGGCGGCCTGGGTCCAGAACGCTTCCCAGCCCAGCGCCGGGGCGATGCAGTCGATCGTGTCCGGCCCGGTGCAACGCGCTGCGGCGTCGGCGCTCAGCGCCATCGGTGGGCGGCCGCCCTGGCGCACCGTCTCGATCGCCTTGAGCAGCTCGCGCCGGTTCGCCATGATGACCTTGTCACTCGTACCCAGGTGCTCGCGGGTGCGGTCCTGTATCGCGCCCATGCTTTCCACCGCCCATTGGTCGTGCAGGTTGATGTCGTTCTCGCCCATGCCCAGGTAGGTTCGGGTGCGTTGTTCTTCCGCGTCGAAGCCCCAGTTATTCTGCCGGCCCTTGAGCGGCAGGTAGTCGGGCAGGCTGACGCCCTGCAGTCGTTGGCGGCGCATCTCCTGCTTGTCGAGCGGCGCGTCGAAGCTGGTGAAGAACGAGACCCAGTAGGTGTGCGTGTCGTCCACAGGCACATGCATCTGCGTGATCGTGATGCTCTCCGACAGCGGTATCACAAAGGTGGCCGGAAACGCCGCGTGGGTGACGCGCACGTGTGTGAGCGCGTCCGACATCAAGCGCAGCGTGGTCAGGCGCGTCAGCCCCTCGGCCACCGCGTCATGGCGGATTTCCGGCGAGCAGAATTCGCGCATCACGCGCGTCATCGGCCAACGTTCGCCGGCCACCTCGCCGACACTGGCCGAGCGGAACTGCCGGCCGTAGGCAGCGTCGAGAGTTTCGTCCTGCAGGTAGCGGTGCAGGAACGACGGGTGCGCCGGGTCGATGCCAACCTCGAACGCCTGCAGCCAGTTGCAGTTCCACAGCCCCTTGAACGCAAAACTGTGGCTCGCCGGCGCGGTGAAGCAGTCGAAGCGCGGCAGGGCCGGCGGCGTGCTGCCCTGCTCGCCCAGCCAGGCGAACAACACGCCGGACTGTTCGATGACGGGATAGCTGCGCTGCCGCACCCGCGTGCACAAGGTGGAGCCGGCGCCTTCGGCGGGCGTCTCGAGGCACTGCCCGTCGACCGCAAATTTCCAGCCGTGAAACGGGCAACGCAGGCCCTCAGGCTCGTGGCGGCCGAAGGACAGGTCCGCACCGCGGTGCGGGCAGTCGCGGTCGAGCAGGCCCCAGCGCCCCGCGCCGTCGCGGAACAGCACCAGGTCCTGGCCGAGCAGGCGCACCGCCTTCACCGGGCGCTGCGCCATCGAGGGCACGACGGCGGCGTTGAATTCGTCGACCAGCGCAGCGGGCTGCCAGTAGTGGCGCATCAGCGCGCCGCACGGTGTGCCTGGCCCGATGCGGGTGATGAGCTCGTTCTGGTCGCGGTTCATGGGGTGCAAGGGGTCAGGTCGATCAGCTCAGTCTAGGGACGCCGGCCCACCCCCGCAAGGGGAACAATCCACGAGGCGTGTGGCGACGCGGAATGCGCCGGCCGCGCGCACCGATCAGCGGCAATGCCAGTGGCGCGCAGCCGGCGTGGGTGGCACTGCCGCGGCGTCCGGGCGGGCGGTCAGGACGATGCAGATGCGCGGGCCTCGAGCAACTTGACCAGCGCGTGCAATGCACGGTTCACCGGCGTGGCGACACCATGCTGTTCGCCACGGTTCACCACGTAGCCGTTCAGGTGGTCGATCTCGCTCGGCTTTCCGCGCGCCAGGTCCTGAGCGGTCGATGAATACTGCGTCGGCATCGCGGCGCTGAGGCGCTCCACGCTGTCCCACATCGCCTCGGGCAGGGTCACGCCCATCGCCCCGGCCACCGCGATGCATTCGCGCACGGCGTCCTGCATCACGCCCTTTACCCCCACACCCTGCACCATGCGCCCGTAGGTCTGCTGCGAAATCGCCGACACGGCGTTGTAGGCGCAGTTGATGATCAGCTTGGCCCACAACGCGCCCGCAATGTTGTCGCTCACCTGCACCGGCACCTGCGCCTTCGCAAATTCGGCGATCAGTTCGGCGCTCGTCGGCGTCGGCCCGATCACAAGCTCGCCCCGGCCGTGATGTTTCACGTGGCCGGGGCCGGCCATTTCGGTGGCGACGTAGACCACCGCCGGCACCACCGGCTGGCGCAGCAGAGTCTGCAGCCGCGCGGCGTTGTCGACGCCGTTCTGCAGGCTCAGCACCACCGCGTCGGGTGCGAGGTAGGGCGCCATTGCAGCGCCCGCGCTTTCGGTGTCGGTGGATTTGACGCAGAACAGCACCAGCTTCGCTCCCTGCACGGCACTCGCATCAGGGCTTGCCTGCATGGGCACGAATGCATCGAAAGTTTTCGTCTCCAGTCGCAGGCCGGCCCGCTGCACCGCCTGCACATGTTGCAGGCGGGCAATCAAGGTCACCGCGTTGCCGGCCCGCGCCAGCATGCCGCCGTAGTAACAACCGACCGCGCCCGCCCCCATCACCGCTGTCTTCATCGTGCTCGCTCCAGAACCGTTCCAGCCGCATCGTAGTACGCGCTGCACTCAAGCCGAACCGATGCGGGTGTTTTCATTGATGCGGCGGCCCTTCGCGCAGCACTAGACTGCAGGCCCCTGTGATCGAACCGGAACTCTGCCATGTCCTTTGACCGCCGAAGCTTCGCCACCGCCCTGGGCGCCGCCCTGGCCCTGCCCACCAGCCTGCGGGCCAAGGCGCAGACGGCCGCGGCCTGGCCGAACAAGCCGATCCGCTACATCGTGCCGTTCGCACCGGGTGGCACCACCGACATCCTGGCCCGCGTGGTCGGCGAGAAACTCGCTCTCGCGCTCGGCCAGCCCTTGATCATCGAAAACAAACCCGGCCAGGGCGGCTCGGCGGGTGCGGCCGAACTGGCGCGCGCCGCGCCGGACGGCTACACGATCGGCGGCGGCACGATCAGCTCGCACGCGATCAACGCCACGCTGTACGACAAGCTGCCCTACGACCCGGTCACGAGCTTCGCCCCGATCACGCTTTACGCCACCCAGCCCAATGTGCTGCTCGTGCACCCCGGCGTGCCGGCGAACAACGTGCGCGAGTTCATCGCGCTGCTGAAGGCGAACCCGGAGAAGTATTCATTCGGGTCGGCGGGCAACGGCACCTCGCAGCACATTTCGGGGGAGCTGTTCAAGACCATGGCGGGCGTGCGCATGCAGCACATTCCCTATCGCGGGAGCGGCCAGATGTTGCCCGAGCTGCTCGGCGGCACGCTTCCCGCGGCGTTCGACAACATTGCCAGCGCGATTCCGCACATGAAGGCCGGCAAGCTGCGCGCACTGGCCGTCACCACCGCCACGCGCTCCGCGGTAGCACCTGACGTTCCGACATTGGCCGAATCGGGCCTGGCCGGCTACGAGCTGAGTTCGTGGCAGGCGGTGTTCGCGCCAGCCGGCACGCCGCCGGCGATCGTCGATCGGCTCTACGCCGAGATCTCGAAGATCCTCAAGACCCCCGAGATGGGCAAACGCCTGGGCGAACTCGGCCTGGACCTGTCGGGCATGCCGCCCGCCGAAGTGGCGGCGCTGGTGAAGGCCGACGTGCCGCGGCTCGGCAAGGTGGTGAAGGACAGCGGCGCAACCGCCAACTGAACCGGCCCCGCCCCGCGCTTGGGGCTTTGCAGAAGTCGGTCCGCGTTGCACAACGCGCGCCTTTCCAACAGAACACAGAACCTACCGATGCCCCGATTTCTGACACTGTGCTGCGTGGCCCTGTTCTTCAGCGCCTGTGCAAACACCGACGATCGAAGCGATGCGGCGCCGCTGCTCGACGTGCAACTCGTCGCCGACGGCCTGACGTCACCCATCGACCTGACGTTCGCGCCCGATCGCAGCGGCCGGCGTTTCATCGTTGAACAGAACGGTCTGGTTCAGATCGTCACCCCGGATGGAACGTTGCTGCCCACGCCGTTCCTGGACATCAAGCGGCAGGTGATCGTTCAATCGGCCTTCGACGAGCGCGGCTTGCTGGCACTGGCCTTCCACCCGCAGTTCGTGACGAACGGCAAGTTCTACATCCACTACAGCGCGGCGCGCGAAGGGCCGAACATCTGCGTCGGTGAAGACGGCAAGGTGCCCGCCGAAACGGCGGGCTGCCCGCTTCAGTACACGCGCGTCGTGTCCGAGCTGCGCGTGTCGGCGAACGACCCGAACCGCGCCGACCCGACGAGCGAACGCCGCATCTTCACGAAACAATGGCCGGGGCGCAAACACAATGGCGGCGGCCTTGCGTTCGGCCCCGACGGCATGCTCTACATCGGCCTGGGCGATGGCGGCTTCGTGCACGGGCCCAGCGGCGCCGACGATGCATTCCAGATCGCGCCGGCGCTGCTTTTCGGTGACCACATCGCGCAGGACATGAGCTCGCTGTACGGCAAGATCCTGCGCATCGATGTCGACCGCGGCGCGCCCTACGCCATTCCGCCCGACAACCCGTGGGTCGGCCGCGACGGCATACCCGCAGAGATCTACGCCTGGGGTTGGCGCAACCCGTTTCGCATCGCGTTCGACCGTGGCGGCGACCGGGCGATGTACGTCAGCGCCCCTGCCGAGACGCTGTTCGAAGCCACCTACAAGGTCAGCGGCCCGGGCAATTACGGCTGGGCCGACAAAGAGGGCAGCTGGTGCCTGGTGCGCACCAGCGCCTACGCACCGCCCGCCACGCAGGCATGCACGGCCGACGCGCAGTGCCCGAACGGCCCGCAGCGGTCCAGGTGCGGGCCCGCCGGCGTGTGCACCTGCTCGGGGCTGGGACCACGCGGCGAGCCGATGCGCGACCCGATCGTCGAGTACCTGAACCCCTCGGTCGAAGACCCGCGCTCCAAGCTCGCCGGCAAAGGCTACGGCAAGGCGTCCGTCGGTGGCCACATCTACCGCGGCAAGGCCATTCCGTGGCTGCAAGGGCAGTTCGTGCAGGGCGACTTCGCGTTGGACCGCCTGGACGGGCAGATCCTGGTGGCCCGCGAAGCCGCCCCCGGGAAACTGTGGACGCTGCGCCGCGCATTCATCTTCAACCCGGCCGACGCCACCCGATCGGGCTTCGTCAAGAGCATCGGGCAGGACGCCGATGGCGAGCTTTACGCCGTGACGGGCAATTTCACGCCGACCGGCCTGCGCGGGCGGGTCTGGAAGATCGTTGCCGCACCGCCGCGGCCAGCTCGGTAAGCACAGGCACGGTCTGCGCCCAGCCGATGCACGCATCGGTGATCGAGACACCGCGCCGCAGCGGCACGCCGGGCAACAAGTCCTGCCGGCCTTCTTCGAGGTGGCTTTCGATCATCACGCCGCTGATGCGGCGCGCGCCGCCGGCGATCTGGCGTGCGACGTCGGCCGCCACTTCGATCTGGCGGCGGTGCTGCTTCTGCGCGTTGCCGTGCGACACATCGATCATCACCTGCTCGCGCAGGCCGGCTGAGCGCAGCGCGGCGCAGGCCGCGGCCACGTCGTCGGCGCCGTAGTTCGGCGCGCTTCCGCCGCGCAGGATGACGTGGCAATCGGCGTTGCCGCGCGTCTCGAACACCGCCGCCACGCCCATCTTCGTCATGCCCATGAAGGCGTGCGGCGCGGCGGCGGTGATCATCGCGTCGGCCGCCACTTTGACGCTGCCGTCGGTGCCGTTCTTGAAGCCCACCGGGCAGCTCAGGCCCGAGGCGAGCTGGCGGTGGCTCTGGCTTTCGGTGGTGCGCGCACCGATCGCGCCCCAGGCGATCAGGTCTGAGATGAATTGCGGGCTGAGCAGGTCGAGGAATTCGGTGCCCACCGGCAGCCCCATCGCGACGATCTCGAGCAGCAGTCGCCGCGCACGCTCCAGGCCCTCGTTCATCGCGAAGCTGCCGTCCAGGTGCGGGTCGTTGATGTAGCCCTTCCAGCCCACCGTGGTGCGCGGCTTTTCGAAGTAACAGCGCATCACGACCAACAGCGCATCCTGCAACTCATCGGCCAGCGGCTTGAGGCCCTGTGCATAGGCGATCGCCTGCTCATGGTCGTGGATGGAGCACGGCCCGACGATCACGATCAGGCGATCGTCCTGGCCGCTGAGGATGCGCGCGATCGCGGCGCGGCTGCGTTCCACCAGCGCCAGCGTCGCGTCGGACACCGGCAGCCGCTCCATCAGCAAAGCCGGGCTGATGAGCGGGCGCACCGCGTCGATGCGGGTGTCGTCGATGCGGGTGGTGTCGCGGGTGCTGAAGCGCTCACCGGCCTCGGCGTCGTGGTAGGGGTCGTCCAGCTTTGGCATGGCGGTCAAATTCGTTGTAACGCGGTTGGGCAGGCACGGGTTGTACCGCAGGGGCTGGTTCGGGGGCCGAGGCGCTTCGATCAGGTTTCGGCCTGGATCTTGCGCCGCAAGGGCATGTGCCAGGCGGCGCCGAAGCGCCATCGCGCCGCGGTGAGGCCGCAATGCTAGACCCTTCAGGTCGGCGTCGCCTTCCGTCACCGTAGCGCCACAATCGGGCCTGCCGTTCGGCCGCAGAACAAGCGTGCCCAGACTTCCATTCGTTCAACACCCGCAAACCTCCGCACCGTGCACGCCCTCCCCGTTCGCCGTGGTGCCGCGCAGCGTCGGCCGCCATTGGCCGCAGTGCCGAGCACGCTGGCGCAAAAGCTCGTGGCTCGCGCCGCCGGCCGCGCGCAGGTCAGCCCCGGCGAAACCGTGACCTGCCGGGTCGACCTGGCGATGTTCCACGACGCCAGCGGCCCGCGCCACTTCAAGCCCATGCTCGAAGAACGCGGTGCGACGATCTGGGACAAGAACAAGGTGGTGCTGGTGATCGACCACTTCGTGCCTGCGGCGGACGACGAATCGCGCCGCGTCGTCCGCATCGCGCGCGAGTGGGCCGCCGCGCAGGCCTTGCCGCATGTGTACGACTCGCTCGGGGTGTGCCACCTGGTGGTGCCGCAGCACGGGCACATCCTGCCGGGCACGTTCTGCGTCGGCGCCGATTCGCATTCGGCCACCGGCGGTGCGTTCGGCGCCTACATGGTCGGCATCGACACCGCCGAGATGCTGGGCGTGCTGGTCTCGGGCGAGCTGACACTCACCGTGCCGCACACGCTGTTCATGCGCTGGAGCGGGCGCCTGACGCTGGGGGTGAGCGCGAAGGACATGGCACTCATGATGTTCAGCCGTTACGGTGCCGACGCCGGCGGTGGCGGCGCAATCGAATACTGCGGCGAGGCCGTGCAGGCCTTGAGCATGCCCGAACGCATGACGCTGTCGAACCTGAGCAGCGAGCTCGGCGCACGCGCCGGCCTGATCGCGCCCGACCTCACCACCCATGCCTGGCTGGCCGGCACTGGCCGCCATGAAATTGAAGTCGACCGCTGGCGCAGCGACGAAGACGCCATCGGCCGCTGGCACCACTTCGATGCCTCGACGCTGGCGCCACAGGTGGCACTGCCGAACGACGATGCGGACGTGCGCCCGGTCGACGACCTGGAGCGCACCCGCATCGACGTGGCCTACGACGGCGCGTGCACCGGCGCGAAGAACGACGACCTGCGCGCCGCCGCGCAGGTGCTGGCGGGCTTTCGCATCGCACCGCACGTGAAGCTGCTGGTGGCACCGGCGAGCGAACGCGACCGGCGTCTGGCCGAACGCGACGGCATCCTGCGCCGGCTCGTCGAAGCCGGTGCGACGCTGCTGCCCAGCGCCTGTGGCGCGTGCGCCGGCCACGGCGACGCGATCACCGAAGGCAGCACCGTCATCTCGTCGACCGCGCGCCACGTGCAGGGCCGGCCGGGCTCGAGCACCACGCGCATGTTCTTCGCATCACCCTACACGGTGGCAGCGTCGGCGCTGCGCGGTTTCATCTGCGACGCGCGCGACGTGTTGACCTGATCGGGTACGGCGCTGCTTCAGCGCGGCCACGCGGGCCGCAGATTCAGCGTGCCAGCCCGGCCGGAAAACCTTCGCCCAGGTCCCAGTACAGCCCGGCCATCAGCTGCAGCGCCTCGCGCACCACCGGGGCGAGCAGGTGTTCGTTCGGTGCATGCTGGTTGCACGCCGGAAAGGAATGCGGCACCCACACCGTGGGCAGGCCGAGCGTATGCGCGAACACCTCGTTGGGCAGCGTGCCGCCCAGGTTGGGCAACACCGCCACCGACTTCCCCGTCGTCTGCTCGATCGACGCCACCGCCCAGCGCACCCAGGGTTCGTCGGGACTCAGGCGCGTGGCCGGTGAAGCGGCCGACACCTGCACCGTCACCATCTCGAAACCCTGCGCGTCGAGATGCTTGCGCAAATGCCCGGCGAGGTGTTGCCAGTCGGTGCCGACCACGAAGCGCAGCTGGCACCACGCGGTGGCGCTGGGCGGAATCGCGTTCACCGGGTTCTCCGGGTTGCCCGCTTTCATCGCCAGCACCTCGAGGCTGTTCCATCCGAACACGCGCTCCTCGGGCGAAAAGCCAGGCTCGCCCCAGTCGCGATCGATCTCCGGGTCGCCCGGCGTGCCACCCACCGCCAGGGCGGCGAGCGCCTCGCGCACGGCAGCGGGAATCTCGGGCGGCCGCAGCCCTTTCACCTGAATCACGCCCTGGCCGTCGACCAGGCTGTTCACTGCCGCGATCAGTGTGGTGGCCGGGTTGCGCAGCAGGCCGCCCCAGTTGCCGGAATGGTGGCCGCCGTCGCGCGCCTGGTAGTTCAGTTCGAAATTGACGGCACCGCGCGAGCCGAGGAACACGGTGGGGCGCTGCGCAGTCAGGCGCGGGCCGTCGGACGACAGAAACAGGTCGGCTTTCAACTCCTGCTTCAAGGCCTCGCACACCTCGTTCAAGCCGGGCGAGCCGATTTCTTCACCCATCTCGATCAGCAGCTTCGCATTGAAGCCGAGCCTGCCGCCGCGCACCGCGAGCACGCTGGCGAGTGCCGCGAGGTTGATGCTGTGCTGGCCCTTGTTGTCGGCGCTGCCGCGGCCGTACCAGCGTTCGCCTTCGATCGTCAGTTGCCAAGGGCTCAGGCCGGCGCGCCACTGTTCGTCGTAACCCTTCACCACGTCGCCATGGCCGTACATCAGCATCGTGGGTGCGCTATCCGATTCATGGCGCTGTGCCACCAGGAAACTCGGCGCCCCTGCCACCGGGTTGGCGACCAGCCGGGTGCTGAAGCCCAGGGTGTGCAGCGCCGGGACGATCTGCTCGTGCAGATAGGGCACCAACGCCGCATCGCTGCCGCCCTGGCTTTCGCTGCGCTGCGCAACGCGCTGGCCCAGCACGGCTGCGAACGCGCCGCTGTCGAAGTGCGCGGCGGCGTGAGCGATGGCTTCAGTGCGTGACATGCTGGTTTCCATGCGAGGCGCCGGCCGCCGCGCTAGAACAAGCCGATCACACGGCCCTGATCGTCCAGGTCGATCACTTCGGCCGAAGGCACTTTGGGCAGGCCGGGCATCGTCATGATGTCGCCGCACACCATCACAATGAATTCGGCGCCGGCCGCCAGGCGCACCTCGC
>JANNKS010000017.1:0-9794 GCA_031396425.1 Rhizobacter sp.
GTCAACGAAAAATCGAAGTCGCCGCTTCGAAAATCGCACCAAGTTCGAGCAAATTCCGGAGAAATCGATGAAATTCAGATCGCCGCAGAACCATCGTCACTGTTCGTCAAAAACGGCGGCTTGATCAGCGTTGCCTTAGGCGTTCCAGTTCGGCGCCGTCAATGTCGCCGAAGGGCGGGGCATCAATCGGGTTGCAGGCGATACCAGCCCACACCTGCAGCGTCGAACTCGATCCGAGCTTCGCCGCGGTGCAGCAGGTAGTTCAGGCAGGCCAGGCTTTCACCGGTGGCCATGCCCAACAAGGCTGGGCTGGATTCTTCAATGTCGCGCGCGAACAGAGCGACGAACACGTCGACCGCGCGCTTCGGTTGCGCTAGGCTCTTGCGCAGGCGGTCCAGGGTTCGATGCTGGGCCGCGGCCAGGTAGTCCAGGCGCGCGTGCAGGCCGCGAAAGCATTCGTTGTGCGACGGCAGCACCAACACGTCGTCGGGCACTTCGCGCTTCAGCTTGGCGAGCGACTCGAGCCAGTCGTGCATCGGGTTGGCGTCGGGTTCGGTGGGATGCACCGAAACATTGGATGAGATTCGCGGCAGCACCTGGTCGCCGGAGATCAGCAGCTTCAACGCCGGGCAGTACAGGCAAGCATGTTCGGGCGAGTGGCCGGTGCCCACCACGACGCGCCATTCGTTCGCGCCGATTCTGATGGTCTCGCCGTCGAACAGGCGCCGGTAGCTGTCGGGCAGTGCGTGGATCTGTTTTCCGAAGTTGCCGAACCGGCCGCGATAGTCTTCCAACGCGGCCGCACTCCACCCGGCGCGATGGAAGAACGTCATCGCGTCGTCGGGCGCTTCGCGGCCGCTGTCGGAACACAGCACGCGGCAATTCAGATACTCCTGGCGTGTCATCCAGAGCCGGCAGGCGAACTTGCGCGTCAGCCAGCCGGCCAGGCCGATGTGGTCGGGGTGCATGTGCGTGACGAACACGCGCGTGATGGGCCGTTCGTCCTGCGCCTCGCGGAACAGTTCGCGCCAGGCCGCGAGGGTGTCGTCGGTGCGCATGCCGGTGTCCACCACGGCCCAGCCGTCGTGGTCTTCCAGCCCCCACAGGTTGATGTGGTTCAGTGCGAACGGCAAAGGCATTCGAATCCAGACCACGCCCGGGGCGACTTCAAGCACCTTGCCGGCTGCCGGCGCTGCTTCGAACGGGTAGATCAGCGTCGGTTTGTCGAGCCGCTCGCGTTGGCTGCTGGGTTCACGCATCGTTGATCCTACTGTTTCCGCAAACGCGGCGCGCGTTCAAGCGTCACGACCTGGCAACGCCGGGTGGGCTGGTATGGGCAGCGCCGGGCAGGGCACCCTTCGCGGTTGCCAGCTGGCCCTGCCCGCGTTGACGCACGGTAGTGCGTCGAACTTCAAGCGCAGCCGGGTCCATCGTTTGAACCCAGGCTCGATGGGCGACGGTTTCGAGCGCCAGGCCGGCCCCCAGCGTGGTGGTGGCAAAACCCTGGTCAATGACACGCTTGTAGGCCACCAGCATTTCGGGCAATGCCGAGAGCATGTCAGCGGCCAGTGCGAGCGCCTTGGGCAGCAGCTGGTCGGCGCCCACGACATGGTTGACCAGCCCCCAGGCCAGCGCCTGCTCGGCGCTCAGGAAATTACCGGTGAGCGACAGCTCTTTGGCGCGCGACAGACCGATCAGGCGCGAGAGTTTTTGCGACAAACCCCAGCCCGGCATGATGCCCACCCGTGCATGCGTGTCGGCGAAGCGCGCCTGCGGCGAAGCCACCATCAGGTCGCAGGCCAGGGCCAGCTCGAAGCCGCCGGTGATCGCGGGGCCGTTGATGGCACCGACGATCGGGCCGGTGAATGCGTTCATCGCGCCGAGCACATCGACGTCACCGGTCAGCCCGGGCGTTGCTGGCTGAGCGCCAAGTTCTTTCAGGTCGAGCCCGGCGCAGAAAGCGCGCCCCGCGCCGGTGAGAACGACCACGCGGGCGCTCGGGTCCTGCGCGAGCTCCCGAAACGCTGCCGTGAGCTGTACGCGCAGCGCGCGCGACAGTGCATTCATCGCCATAGGACGGTTCACGGTCAGGACCACGGCCCCTTCGAAGGGACGGTCGATCAGCAGCAGTGCGGATTCGGGCATGTCGGCTCTTGAGCTTGCGGAATGAATGTTTCGCCAGTAGTGGCGGGGCACGGCCACATCCGAATGGTAGGGGGTTCTGCGGCCCGTCCGCGACCAGACAGGGCTTGCCCCAATGCATGCGGGCTGGCCGATGGCGCACGATGCGTCCCACCGCCGTTGGCCGGTTCGAGGAAAGCCCCGATGTACCCAGCCCTTCATGCCGCTGCGCACCCGCAGCGCCCCGCCTACATCATGGCCGGCAGCGGCCAGGTCGTGAGCTACCGTGAACTCGACGAGCGCAGCAACCGGCTCGCGCACCTGCTGCGCGCCCAGGGGCTGAAGCGCCTGGACCACTATGCGGTGTTCATGGAGAACAACAGCCACTACGTCATCGCGAACGCCGCTGGCGAGAGGGCAGGGCTGTACTACACGTGCATCAACTCCTACCTGACCGCCGAGGAGCTGGCCTACATCCTCAACAACAGCGAGGCGCAGGTGCTGATCACCTCGCGCGCAAAGCGCGACGTCGCGGCGCAGGCATTGCAGGACTGCCCGAAGGTGCGCCTGGCGCTGATCGTCGATGCACCGGCGGACGCAACGTTCGGCAATTTCGATGCGGCCTGTGCCGCGTTTCCCGCCACGCCGATCGCCGACGAGGCGTTGGGCACCTCGATGCTGTATTCCTCCGGCACCACCGGGCGCCCCAAGGGCGTGTTGCGCCCGCTGCCGCAGAACCCACCGAGCGAAGCACTGCCTCTGTTTCATTTCCTCAACAAACTCTGGCGCAATCGGGAGGGCATGGTCTACCTCTCGCCAGCACCGCTGTACCACGCCGCGCCGCAGGCCGCAGTGGCCTGCGCGATTCGCAGTGGCGGCACGGCAATCATCATGGAGCACTTCGACCCCGAACAATACCTCGCGCTGGTGGACCAGTACGCCGTCACGCACAGCCAGCTCGTGCCCACCATGTTCAACCGCATGCTCAAGCTCGCGCCCGAGGTGCGTGAGCGCTACAAACTCTCGAGTCTCGAAGTCGCGGTGCACGCGGCCGCACCTTGCCCGGTGCAGGTGAAGGAACGCATGATCGAATGGTGGGGCCCGATCATTCACGAGTACTACGGCGCCACCGAAGGCCTGGGCTTCACGGCCTGCGACACCGAACAATGGCTCGCGCACCGCGGGTCGGTGGGCAAGGTGATGCTCGGCGACCTGCACATTCTGGACGAACACATGCAGCCATCAGCCAAGGGCGTACCCGGTGAGATCTGGTTCAAGACGGCGACCGCCTTCGAGTATTTCAACGACCCTCAGCGCACCGCCCAGAGCCGCTCTGCCGATGGCACGATGACGACGGTGGGTGACGTCGGCTTTGTCGACGACGACGGTTTTCTCTACCTCACCGACCGCTCGACCTTCATGATCATCTCGGGTGGCGTGAACATCTATCCGCAGGAGTGCGAAAACCTGTTGGTCACGCACCCCAAGGTGGCCGATGCGGCGGTGTTCGGGGTGCCCAATGACGACCTGGGCGAAGAGGTCAAGGCGGTGGTGCAATTGATGGCGGGCCATCCGCCCGGGCCTGCGCTGGAAGCCGAGCTGATCGCCTTCTGCCAGCTGCATCTCGCCACGATGAAGTGTCCACGCAGCGTCGAATTCGACCCGGCGTTGCCGCGCTTGCCCACCGGAAAAATCTACAAGAAAGGGCTGCGCGACAAGTATTGGCAGGGCAAGGAGAGCCGCATCGTCTGAGTGCAGGAAATGCGCCTGGAAAGGGCGTTGTTTCAGCGAATCGGGGCGAGCCAGGCGCAGCGATAGTGGCACCCAGTCAGTGCCACCACCGTGGGTCAGGCCCACCAGAACGCCGTGCCTGGGAAGTCCATTCTTGCCGATCGCGCCGAGTTTGTTGAAACCCTCCAGTTGTTGCGCAAAGGGCATGTGCTGGTTCGAACCGGCGACCACTCATGTGGCTGCGTTCTCGACGGCGCCATCGTGCACCATTCGTTTGCACCGCTGGTGGAGTACGGCTTGATCGACGAGTACCCGAACGGGGAAGGTTTCCCGGGGGTGCAGTACTTCAGGATCACCCCGAGCGGCCGGGAGTTTGCGCAACGTGCCTGGGAACAATGGCGCAGCCGCAGCGTCTGGGAGCGTCTGGCGGTTCGCCTGGTTGGCTGATCCGGACTGCGAGCCTGCCGGGTCTCGCCGACACGACCGCGCCTGCAACCGGGCTGCGACAATGGTCCGATGGATTTCGTTTTCTGGGGCCCACTGGTCCTCGCGCTGGTCAACCTCATCCTGCTGGTATGGCTGGCGCTGCGCCGCGACACGAGCCAGGCCGTGCGCGACGAATTGCGCGGCGCCTACCGCGAAGCCGGCGAGCGGCTCGAACGCGAATTGCGCGATGAGGTGGGCCGCAGCGCCCAGGCAACCCGGCAGGAGTTGGGCGCGACCCTGGGTGTCTTTCAGCAAACATTGTTGAACCAGCAAGGCGACGTGGCGCGGACCCAGAACGACCAGATCGATTCGTTCCGCACCCAGCTCGGCGCGATGCAGCAAACCATCTCCGCCGCGTTGCAGGCGGCGACCACGGCGTTTTCTCAGCAAGGCTTGGCCGGACGCGACGCGCAGGACGCTGCGTTGCGGCGCCATGCCGAGGCGACCGCACTGGCGCAGCAACGTTTCGGCGAAACGACGAATGAACAACTGCGCGCCGTGTCGCTGGCCAACGAGCGGGCGCTGGCCGAAGTGCGTGCCACCGTTGAACAGCGCCTGGCCGCCTTGCAGACCGGCAATGAGCAAAAGCTCGAGCAGATGCGCGCGACGGTCGACGAAAAGCTGCATGCCACGCTGGAACAGCGCCTGGGCGAGAGTTTCAAACAGGTGGCCGAGCGGCTCGAACAGGTGCACCGCGGGCTGGGAGAAATGCAGCTGCTCGCCAAGGACGTCGGGTCGCTGAATCGTGTGTTGAACAACGTCAAGACGCGCGGCATCTTCGGCGAGGTGCAACTCGCCGGTTTGCTCGAGCAGGTGTTCACGCCCGAACAATACGCCCGCAACGTCGAGACCGTGCCCGGCAGCGGGGCGCGGGTCGAGTTTGCAATCAGGCTGCCCGGTCGGCGCGACGATGACCAACCGCTGTGGTTGCCGATCGATGCGAAATTCCCCCGCGAAGACTACGAGCGCCTGGTCGACGCGCTCGAGCGTGCCGATGCGCCGGCCGCCGAGGCGGCGGGCCGCGCCGTTGAACAACGCCTGCGCAGCGAGGCCAAGACGATCCGCGAGAAGTACGTGGCGCCGCCCCACACGACCGAGTTCGCGATTCTGTTCGTTCCCACCGAAGGCCTGTATGCCGAGGCCTTGCGCCGCCCCGGGTTGATGGAGGCGCTGCAGCGCGAATACCGGGTCATGCTGACCGGGCCGACCACGCTGCTGGCAACGCTGAACAGCCTGCAGATGGGGTTCAGGACGTTGGCGCTGGAAAAGCGCAGTGCCGAAGTCTGGGAGGTGCTCGGTGCGGTGAAAACCGAGTTCGCCAAATTCGGTGAGGTGCTCGCCAAGACCAAGCGCAAGCTCGACGAGGCGAGCAGCACGATCGAGCTGGCGCAGACCCGCACCAACGTGATGGCGCGCAAACTGAAGTCGGTCGAGGGTTTGTCGGAATCGCGTTCCCAGGCGTTGTTGCCCGGGGCCGAAGCCGAAGTGGCCGATGATGAAAGCGCCTGAGGCGGCCGAAGGCGCGGCCCCTGTGCCCGCCGACACGGCGCGCCATTCGCAGGTGTTGATTGCGCTCATCATCGGCCAGATCTGCCTGCATTCCTGCATGACGGGCCTGCGCCTGGCCGCGCCCTTGCAGGTGCTGCGCCAGGGCCATTCCGAATGGGCTGTGGGCTTGTTGCTCGGCTTGTTCGCGGTGGCGCCGATGGTCATCGCGCTGCCCGCCGGGCGCATGACGGATCGGTTGGGGTACCACGTGCCGATGCGACTGGCGGTCCTGCTGACCGTGTTTGGCGGCGCGCTGGCCGTTGGCTCGACCTGGCTGAGTGCCGGCCAATGGCCACTGCTTTGCCTCTCGGCCATCTTCACGGGCGCAGGCACCAACTATGGGCTGATCGCGATCCAGCGCACCGCCGGGCGGCATGCGAGCGGCAGCACCCAGCTCAAGCGCGTCTTCAGCTGGCTCGGCCTGGCGCCCGCGCTTGCGAATGTGATCGGCCCGGTGCTCGCAGGCGTGATGGTCGATTGGGCCGGGTTTCGCTGGGCTTACGCGGCCCTGGCCGTGTTGCCTTTGCTGGGACTCTGGTCCGCCCTGGCTGTGCCGGCGGAAGTGCGAAGCCCGCCCGCAGCGGCCGCGCCGAACCAGAGTTCCTGGGATCTGCTGCGTGTTCCCGGCGTCGCACGCCTGTTCCTCGTCAACTGGCTGCTGTCGGCGAGCTGGGACGTGCATGCTTTCGTGGTGCCTATCCTTGGCCACGAGCGTGGCTTCAGTGCGTCTTCCATTGGCGCCATCCTGGGCGCATTTGCGGGGGCGGTGACTTTGGTGCGGCTGATCATTCCGTCGGTTGCACACCGGCTTCCCGAATCACGCGTCTTGGTCATCGCGATGCTCAGCACCGGCGCGATCCTCGGCGTTTATCCACTCGTCAGCACGGCGCTGCTGATGGGCGTGTGCGCAGTCTTGCTCGGCTTGGCCCTGGGTTCGGTGCAGCCGATGATCCTGACCAAGCTGCACCACCTCACGCCGGCGAATCGCCACGGCGAAGCGATCGCCCTGCGCTCGATGACGATCGGCCTGGCCAGTGCGGCCATGCCGCTGCTGTTCGGTGTGGCCGGGGCTGCGGTGGGCGCGGCGTCATTGTTCTGGGCCATGGGCGCTGCGGTGGCGCTGGGCAGCCGCCAGGTGCACCGCGTTGACCGCGCCGCGGCGGGCCAGGTGCCACTCAGAACTTGATGTTCACACCACCCGGTGTGGGAGCCGCTGGCGGCGGCGGAGGTTCAGTGGCTGCCTCGCGTGCCGGGGTGGCGCGGGCGGCCGCGGCTTCACGCCGTTCCGTCAATGGTGTCGCGGCAGGGTACTGGTAGTTCGACGGCAGGCGCGACTCACGCGGGTAGCCTGCCGCATCAAGGTAGGAATTCCACAACTCACCCGAGAGCCCGCGCAATGTCTGGGCGCCGAGCGTCAGCGTGGGTGCGTCGCGTCCGCCCGAGAGCTTTTCGAGCGCATCGCTGTCTTCCGGTGTCACGACCAGTTTCTCGACGAATGGAATGCCGCGCTGGCGCAGCAGTTGGCGCGCAGAGTTGCACGGTTCACACGCTGCGCCGGTCACGAACAGCGTGACGGGGTAGCGTGCCACCACGGGGCGCAATTCGCTCGGCAGGGCAACCTCGGCGACCCCCGCAGCAGAGCGGGTCGCCAGCGGGGTGGCCTTGCCGTCGGCCGCGCTGGGGGCGCGATCGGTGTAGGTGATCTTGCCGTCCGGACCGACCACCTTGTACTGTGCCTGGGCTGCCCCGCAAGCCAATCCGACGATCAGGAATGCCCAGCGCGGCAAGACCGCCGCATGAGCTGCAAAACGTCCTGGCCGTGAATTCATGCGAACCTCTCTTTGCCGTAGCGAATGGTCGAATCTACCCCAGCGCAGCGCTTGCCTCGAACCGAAGGTGGACCACACCCGGCCCGCGGGCCTGTGCAACGGCGATTCTGCAACTGCGCTGCAGCATTTTCGCTGCGCCAGTGCAACAAAAACCTCAATCGGGGCTGCTCTGTCGCGGGACGGGCTGCGCCAGGGCCCGGCACCGGCTCGATTGGTGAATCCGCGCCGCAACCGACAGTTCAACGCAACCGGCGTTCGGCCGCCTCGACCGTGTTGACCAGCAGCATCGTGATCGTCATCGGCCCGACCCCGCCGGGAACCGGCGTGATCGCCGATGCCACTTGCGACACGCCGGCAAAGTCGATATCGCCACACAGTTTGCCGGCTTCGTTGCGGTTCATGCCGACATCGATCACGACGGCGCCGGGCTTGACCATCGCGGCGGTCACCGTATTGCGTCGCCCCACTGCGGCGACCAGCACGTCCGCCTGGCGGGTGTGCCAGCCCAGATCCGCGGTGGCGCTGTGGCACACCGTGACGGTGGCATTCGCTTGCAACAGCAACATCGCCATCGGTTTGCCCACCGTGTTGCTGCGCCCGATCACGACGGCGTGCTTGCCGCGCAGATCGAGCCCCGTGCTTTCGATGAGCTTCATGCAGCCGTATGGTGTGCAGGGCCGAAATCCGTCCAGGCCGCTGGCCAGTTCGCCGGCACTGAGCACCGAAAAACCATCCACGTCCTTGCTGGTCGAGATGGTTTCGATGACCTTCTGTGCATGGATGTGTTTGGGCAGCGGCATCTGCACCAGGATGCCGTGCACGGCCGGGTCGACATTCAGTGCACGGATGCGCGCCAGCAGTTCCGTCTCCGGCAGCGCCGCGTCGTGTTTTTCGAACACCGAATGCAAACCGGCCTCGACACACGCCTTCACCTTGTTGCGCACGTACACCTGGCTCGCCGGGTCTTCGCCGACCAGGATGACGGCCAGGCCGGGCCGCATGCCACGCGCGGTCAACAGCGCGGCGCGGCGCGCCACGTCTGCGCGGATCTGGCCGGACAGCGCAACGCCGTCGATGAGTTTGGCTGTCACGCGCTCTCCTTCAAATGAAAAAAGCCGCTGATCAAGCGGCCTTGGACAGCTGTGGCGCCTTCAAGCCTTGGCTTGTGCACCCAGTGCGATCTTGAGCAGATCGGCGACCGTGTTGGCGTTGAGCTTTTCCATGATGTTGGCACGATGCGCTTCCACCGTCTTGATACTGATTCCCAAATCGTCGGCGATCTGCTTGTTCAGCCGCCCCGCGACGATGCGCTCGAGCACCTGGGCCTCGCGCGTGGTCAGGCGCGACAGTAGCGCGTCCCGGCTGGCGGCTTCCTGGTGCTGCGAGAACGCGGCGCGCGCCTGCTCGAGCATGCCTTCGACCAGGCCGAGCAGTTCGTCTTCCTTGAACGGTTTCTCGATGAAATCCATCGCGCCCTTCTTCATCGTCGTCACGGCCATCGGCACGTCGCCGTGGCCGGTGATGAAGACGATGGGCAGCGGTGAGCGCCGTTCCATCAGTCGGTCCTGCAACTCCAGGCCGCTCATGCCGTCCATGCGGATGTCGGCGATCAGGCAGGCCACTTCGCGCGGGTCGAAGCGGGACAGGAACGACTCGGCCGAGTCGAAACACTTCACCCGATAGTCCTTGCCTTCGAGCAGCCACTGCAGGGAATCCCGAACCGCTTCATCGTCGTCGACGACGTAGACGGTTCCCTTCTTTGGAATCAGGCTCATGGAAGGACCGCCGAGTTGTGCATGGGTTGGCTTTCGCTTCGCGGTGTTTCTACGGGCAGCGTGAACGAGAATCGGCAGCCCACCGCAACGGTTCCATTGTAGAGGTTCTGCGCCCGCATCCTGCCTCGGTGGCTCTCGACGATCGAGCGGCACAGGCTCAGGCCGATGCCCAGGCCGTCCGCCTTCGGTTCGAGGCAAGCGCTGCGCTAGGGTAGATTCGACCATTCGCTACGGCAAAGAGAGGTTCGCATGAATTCACGGCCAGGACGTTTTGCAGCTCATGCGGCGGTCTTGCCGCGCTGGG
>JANNKS010000035.1:0-3575 GCA_031396425.1 Rhizobacter sp.
GTGCATCGTCAGGAAGATGCCAGTGACGATCTGGATCACCAACACCAGCATCGACAGCCCGCCGAAGATGTACCAGATGTTGAAATTCTTTGGCGCGTAGTACTCCGACATGTGCTCTTTGAAGAGCTTGGTCGCCGGGAACCTGTTGTCCACCCAGGTCATCAGCTTCTGCGCCGCCGTGGCATCGGCGTTTGCCAGTTTGAATTCAGCCATTTCTTGTTCTCCGAATGCTGCCGTTGGCGTGTGCTCAGGCCTTCTTGTCTTCGCCGATGATCAATCGGCTGTCCGACAAATACATGTGCGGGGGAACCTCTAGGTTGTCGGGTGCGGGCTTGTTCTTGTAGACCCGGCCCGCCATGTCGAAGGTGGAACCATGGCACGGGCAAAAGAAGCCGCCCGCCCAGTCGTCAGGCAATGAAGGCTGTGCGCCAGGCTGGAACTTCTCGGAGGGCGAGCAGCCCAGGTGAGTGCAGATTCCGACCGCGACCAGCACTTCGGGCTTGATCGAGCGGTACGGATTGCGTGCGTATTCGGGGGTAAGTTCGGCGGGCTTGCGCGCCGAGGACGGATCGGCCAGCAGTGGGTCGAGCTTTTTCAGGGTTTCGAGTTGCTCCGGCGTGCGCTTGACAATCCAGACTGGCTTGCCGCGCCATTCCACGGTCACCACTTCGCCGGGTTTCATGCCACCGATGTCGACCTCCACCGCAGCCCCGGCAGCGCGAGCCCGCTCGGACGGCTGCACACTGCTGATGAACGGCACGGCGGCAAATGCACCACCCACCACACCGGCACAACTCGAGGCGATCAGCCAAGTGCGCTTGCCGTCATCGATCTGCGAATCGCTCATTCAACACCTCGAAAGTCATATCGGCTCAGGGTCAACCCTGAATTCTAGCCGAGGTGTCAAGGGGTTACTGCCGGGGGTTTGGGCGGCACAACCCGCATGGACAAAGGTGTCAGAGAACCCGCAGGTTCGGAGCCGCTGGGAGCACATCGCTCTGAGAAGTTGCGGCGCTCGCCATGCTGACGCGAGCTGCGCGGCAGCCGTACCTGGGCCGTCCACGCGCGACTGTTCGGTGCCGGGATAGAACCATCTTGACTTCGGTAGACCATCTGAAATACTCGTGACGGCTGGTCGGCCAATGGCGCTGGTCAGTGGCAATCGTTGCCTCAACACACCGTAAAAAAGCAGGAGACAAGCGCATGACCATTGCATCGGAATTCAAAGACTTTGTGTCAAAGGGTAATGTCATTGACCTCGCGGTCGGTGTCATCATCGGCGGAGCATTCGGAAAGATCGTCGATTCGCTCGTCAAGGACATCATCATGCCGGTGGCTGGCAAGATCCTCGGCGGCCTGGATTTCTCCAACCTGTTCTTTGCCCTGGGCAGTCCGCCCGCCGACTTCAAGGGCCCGATGACCTACGACGCGCTCACCAAGGCCGGCGTACCCCTGTTCGCCTATGGCAACTTCATCACGGTGGCATTGAACTTCCTGATACTTGCCTTCATCATCTTCATGATGGTCAAACAGATCAATCGCATGAAGAGCGAAGCGCCACCACCTCCGCCGCCGGTGACGCCGGAAGATGTGGTGCTCCTGCGTGAAATTCGTGACGCGCTGAAGAAGTAGGCGTTCCGGCGCATTCGAACCCTTGCGCCGTTTGGGCCCATACTGACATCGCGAGCCGGCGTGCATATTGGACGGCCGGTCTCGCGGCGCCACCCCGGCGTTCCGCGCGGCCCGAAATGCGACCCACCGAACCACGACTGCAGTCCGCTCTAGAAGCGGCAATGAATCAAGTCAAGGTGACTGCTGCGGCAGTCGCCGAACGCGTGTCCGAAATTCTCGGCACGATGGCCCGTTCGACAACCCGGATCACGGAACGTGACCAGATGTTGTCTGCGCAACAAGATCTGCAGCGCAACATGGCGGCTTTTCATCGCGTGTTCAAGGAGGTGTTGCGCGAACGGATGGACCAGGAACTTGCCCCTCGGCTACCGACCAAGCGTGCCCTTGCCGCGACCGACTGGCAGTCACTCAGCCTGGTTGAAGACGAAGAAGTCGACGAAAGGCTTCATTCCGACCGCATCTCGCAGATGATCCTGCACGAGTGCGAAAGCGAACTGCGCGAACTGTCCACCTACATGAGCGCGCTGGTGCGCAGCGGGGCTGGCACCGTCGAAGGCAATCCGCTGCGTGCCGACGTGCTGGGCACGGCGCTGTACCGCGCCATAGAAGCGGTCTCCGAAGTCGGCGAGGTGCGCAGACTTCTCGCCCGCGACTTGGGCCAGACACTTGCTCGCGCGATGCCTGCATGCTATTCGGAAATCCTCAACGACCTGAAATCGCGCGGCGTCAAACCGGTCGCGCTGACGGTGCGCAGTGTCGAGGGGCCAGGCACCGTGATGGGCGCAGCGAACTCCGGTTACGCCACGATGCGAGGCGAATTCAATTCCACCCAGGCGGCGTCCGGCGGCTTCGATGCGTCTGGCCATGCTGCAATTGACCACAGTGGCTCATCTGCCAGCGGCTCGCTGCGCGGCAGCACGCACGGGCGCGGTCAAGGTCTTGGCCATTCCGATTCGGTGCGTGGCGCCGGCGGCACCCGCGGCACAGGCTTCGGCGCGGCGGTGACCGGACGCGGCGGCATGGACTCGCGCTTCGCTTCGCCCATGGCGCAGGCCGACGTGCAGATGATGAACCTGTTCCGTCGGTTGACGATGCTCGCCAGTGCGCCGACCGAATACGAGAGCGCGCCGACGGCGCCGATGCGCGGAGGCGATTCGAGCCGCAGTGCCAACGGTGCATTGGGCTACATGCAGCCGACCCAGCCGCTCGGCCCCGGAATGACGCTGCAGTCCGGCGAGGCGCTGTCCGGGCTGATGGCGGTGAACCTGATTCGCGCTCACCGCGAGGAACTGCGGCACGCCTCGAGTGGCAAGCTCGACCACATGGTGATCGACGTGGTCGGCAGCTTGTTCGATCAGATCTTGTCGGACTCGCGCGTGCCCCCCCACATGGCGCGCCAGATCGCGCGTCTGCAATTGCCCGTGTTGCGCGTTGCGTTGCGCGATTCGACCTTCTTTTCATCGCGCCGCCACCCGGTGCGACGCTTCGTCAACCGCATCGCCTCGCTGGCCTGCGCTTTTGAGGAGTTCGAAGACGGCCCGGGCCGCGAGTTTGTGGCGCGGGTGCGCGAGCTCGTGCAGGAAATCGTCGATGGCGACTTCGACCAACTCGACCTTTACGAAATCAAGCTCGCGCAGCTCGAAGATTTCATCGCCCGCCAGACCCATGGGGAGGTTGAAAAGACCGGCGCGCTCAGTACGCTGGAGGGCAAGGAATCGGAACTGCGCATCCAGCAACGCTACATGCTGACGCTTCAGGCAGCCCTCGCCCCGCTTTCTCTGCCGGCCTATCTGTCTGATTTTCTGTCGCAGATCTGGAGCCAGGCGCTGGTGCTCGCGGTGAGCCGCGAGGGCGCAGGCGCAGATCGGGTCAAGCGCTACAAGCGTGCCGCGCGTGACCTGGTCATGAGCGTGCAGCCGAAGGGCTCGCCGGCACTGCGCAAG
>JANNKS010000086.1:0-32880 GCA_031396425.1 Rhizobacter sp.
CGAGATCGCGACGCAGCTGCCTGCGTCGATGCTGGCCCTGGTCGCAACCCACCAGGCCCGGGGTGACTTGTGTGCGCTGGTCACTGCCACCTCGCGGCTGGTCGCCGAGCCATTGGCTCAGGCGTTTCACCTCGAACACCTGCTGTGCACGGAAGCCGTGCTGGCGAACGGTGTGCCCAGTGGCGAGATCGCCGGCCTGCCGTGCTACGGTGAACACAAGGTCACCCGCGTGCAGGCCTGGCTGGCGGCGCGCGCGGGGCACGGTCGGGGCTGGGCCGACTTCGAGGCAAGCTGGTTCTATTCCGATTCGGTGAGCGACCTGGCGCTGCTGCAAGCCGTCACCAACCCCGTTGCGGTGCGACCCGATGTGCGTTTGCGCAGCCACGCGCTCGCTGCCGGATGGCCCATTCTTGACACCCTCTGAGCAGCCCCGCGCTGCCCCGCGTCATGGCGCGAGTGAGCGCCGCAACCCGCTCGGGGCCGGCGATCACTGGCCTGAAGTCATTCCGCGATACCGCTCGACGGCGAGACCACCTGGGCTTGAACGGCGCGCAACGAGGCAATCCGTTTGCGCGTGCCTGGGTGGGTCGCGGTGTCGAATTGCATACCCTGGCGCGAAAACGCGGCGAAGGCGTGGCGCGGGTCCCATCCCAGATTGCGCATCGCCTGCAAGGCGTAGGCGTCGGCGGCGAATTCGTGGCGGTGCGCCAACCCCGAAGCCTCCCGACCGAGCAGCGGGGCCACCGGATCGGTCTTGTCCTGCGTCACCGCACCGGGAATCCAGTGCCGGTAGAGCTGCTGCATCTGGGCCCAATGGCCGGCCGCAACATGGCCGAGTTCGTGGGCCAGAATGAACAGGCGTTCCCCTTCGGGCAGGTCTGCCAGGGCCTCGTTCGCAACCACGATGTGGCCGTGCAGCGTTTCAGCCAGCGGCCCGCTGCTGACGACCTTCAATTCGGCTTTGGCGTCGGCGTCCAGCGCATGGTGCAGGGTCTCGAAACTGTGACGAATTGCCTGAGCGCGGGTGGCGTCGGTCGCCGGCACCATCGCGTCGAGACGCATCTGCTGCGAGCGACGCAATACGTCAATGATGTCCTCGCCGCGCGCGTTTCCGGCCATCGCCAGGCCCAAAATGGTCAACTTCAGCCATCGCATGGTGCACCTCCCTGGGGCAGCCGCCAATTCGGCCGCTTGCCAGGGGTGGGGTGCAACTGACGTGCCAGTTTAAGGGTTAACACCTACATCAACTCGGTATTCCGGTCATATGTCGATCAAACCCCACTTGAGGGCAATGAGTGTCAACTCGGATTGGTTGCCCGCGCCGAGCTTTTGCTTGATGTGATAGAGGTGGGTGCCGACCGTGCTGGATGACACATTCAGGTCGCCAGCGATCTGTAGCACCGTCTTGCCGCGGGCGAGGTGAAGGAAGACCGCAAACTCGCGCTCGCTGAGCTTCTCGGCCGGGCTGGCATGGCCGGTCACCTGCGCCAGAGCGAGCGTCTTGGCGGTGTGGGCGTCAATATAGGCCTCGTGGCGGGAGACCGCGGTGACAGCGGCAATCAGCGCATCGGGGGCGCTGCGTTTGGCCAGGTAGCCCAACGCGCCGGCGCGCAGCATGCGCTGCGGGTGCGCGCTGTCTTCGTGCGCAGACAAGGCCAGGATGCGCGCCCGTGGGTCCTGGGCGATCAGGCGTCGCACCGCGTCCAGGCCGCCCATGCCGGGCATCGACACATCCATCACCACCACATCCGGGTTCACCTGGGCATATCGGGCGCAGGCCTGTTCGCCGCTGTCGCATTCGGCCACCACTTCCACCTGCGCATCGGCCAGCAGCATGCGAAATCCCATTCGCACCAGGGCATGGTCGTCGACCAGCATGACGCGGATCACCGGGCGTCCCCCGCCAAGGGCATCTGTACCGTCAACATGGCGCCCCGTGGTGCTACCGGTTCGATGCGCAGCGCACCCGCCAGGCCCTCGACGCGTTCGGTGAGCCAGCGCAGGCCATGGTGCCCGGCGCGTTGGATGCCTTCCGGTGGCAGCCCGCGGCCATCATCGCGAAGCGTCAGGCAGACCCGGTCGGCGCTGCCCGTCACGTTCAACTCGAGTTGCCCGGCCTCACCGTGCCGAAGCGCATTCGTGATGCCTTCCTGGGCGGACCGAAACAGGGCCAGTGCAACGTCAGGCGGAATCAGTGCGCTGCCGAGATCGATGCATTGGGTGAGGGCCACGTTCGGCTGGCTGCGCCGCGTACGCTCGACCAGATCGGTGAGTGCTTCGGTCAGCCCGAAGTTGTCGAGCACCAACGGGGTGAGGCGCGGAATGATGCCGTGCATGGCGTCATACAGGCGCGACGACTCATCGGCGATGATGCGCGCGGCTTGCTCAGCCTGGGCATCGATGCCGCCCACGCGTTGTGCGATCGACAACGCCATGCTGCGCATCGCGGTCACCGATTGACCGAGTTCATCGTGCAGTTCGCGCGCGATGGCGCGCCGTTCGTCCTCGATCTGCTGATCGATCCAGCGCGTCAGCTCCCGGCTGTCGGAGAGCTGCATTTCGGCCCGCACCGCGCGCCGTTCGGTTTCGATGTGGTCGCGCAACTGCGCCACCATGCGGTTGAATGCGGCACCAATCGTTGCCGCTTCGGTGCCCGGCAGCGCAGGCAAAACGACGTCGAAGCGCCCCGCCTGCAACTGGTTCAGCGCCACCACGATCCGGCCGAACGGCTTGACCGCGCGGCCGACGAGCCAGAACACCAGCACGTTGAGCGCCACGAGCAACGCCATCGCGCCGCCGGCCAGCCGCAGCACATAGTCCCAGGCATCGAGCACCGCGCGCGATGCGTTCGCGCGCACCACCAGCTTGCCGTCCGGAAAGTCGATCGCCTGCACCGACGCCGGCGGCGCCAGCAAGGCCTCGAACCACTGCGGCGCATCGCGCCCGGCCTTGTAGGGCGAGGGCGGCGAACGATAGAGCTCCTGACCCTGCACGTCGTACAGCGTGACATCATTCGAGCGGATCCGCCCCACGCCCTGCAAGAATGCCAGCATCGAAGGCGTTCCCTGCGCCGCATATCGCCCGGCGGTTCGGTTCAGCAACTGGGCGGCGACGCGGTTCGCAGCCGCCGTTTCTTCGAACACCGATTCGCGCAGGATCGCCAGTTGCAGCCAGATCACCGCGGTGGTGAAAAGCACCGTCAATGCGCCCACGATGAGGTTGATCTGCAGACGCAGCGTCATGGGCCGGTCGCTCCATCGAAATGGCCGCGTTGTGCATAGCAGTCGAGCGCATCGGCCATCGCCTGCAGCATTGCCGGATGTGCCGCGTCGTGGCCAGCGCCATCGATCCAGCGCAAGCGGCTGTTGGGCAACTGCGCGTGCAGCGCCTGCGCGCCGGCAGCGCGGCAGACCTGGTCATTGTTCGCGTGCAGCAGAAACGTCGGCACGGGCGGCATGGCGGCGCAGCGCTGCAGCAGCGGCGGGCGGTTCAGCCAGCAGTCGTGGCCAAGGTAGTGGCTTTGCACGCGGTAGCGGCCCACGAGAGTGGTCAGCGCCTCGCCCGTGGGGGGTGCGGCGGCGGTTGTAGCGCCGCCCAGAGTCTGTTCCCAATGCCACCAGGCCAAAGCCGCGTGCGCTTGTTCGGCCAGGCTGCCCTCGGCCAGGGTTTGTTGCAGCCAGGGCAGCAACGCAACCCGCCGCTCGGGCGGTGCCGCAGCGGCAAAGCGCCTCCACGGCGAAGGGTGCAGAACTGCGGCCCCCTGGAAGAACCAGTCGATGTCGTCGCGCCGCGCCAGGAACGTGGAGCGCAGCAGGAGCGCCGAAATCGCCTCCGGTCTGGCGGCGGCGTACGCCAGCGCCAGCGTCGCACCCCAGGAGCCACCGACCACCAGCCAGCGCTCAATGCCTAAGAATTCCCGCAAACGCTCGAGATCGGCCAGCAGGTGAGGCGTGCTGTTGTGTTCGATGGCGCCGTGCGGCCGGCTTTTTCCCGCGCCGCGCTGGTCGACACAGATGACGCGGTAGCGCTGCAGGTCGAAGCCCCGGATCAGCAGCGGCGAACAGCCTGACCCAGGGCCACCGTGCAGCACCAGCGCGGCAACGCCACGCGGGTTGCCGTGCTCTTCGACATGCAGCACATGCGCGTCGGGCGTCGCGAAGGCCAGTGTGCGCAGTGCGGGCACCTCGGGCTGCAGTTCGGATGAAGGCACGCTGGCGATGGTATCGGCTCGATGGCGTGGATCGCGCTGCACCGACCGGCCTGGCAGGTTTCATGAAAATCATGAGGCTTGATTCATGGTTCGCCGGCTGGGCATGGCGACGTGACTGAGTGAACATGAGACAAGGGATGATTTCATCCCCGCGTGTGCCGGCTGGCACCCGTGCCACCGACAGGAGAAACCCCCATGCAATGGCAAACCCCGACTGCAGTCGACTTCCGCTTCGGCTTTGAAATCACGATGTACGTCGCCGCTCGTTGAGCGGTTCACCCGAAGCGCGTTGAAGCGGCCCGTGGGGTTTTCGGACCTCACGCGCCGGTAGCTGCAGCGGCTTCCAATCGGCCCTGGCCGATGAACGAGCGCCGCCCCTGCCGAACAGTTCGGGCGGCCTCTTGAGAATTTCTGATGCGCATCACGGTTCTGGGCTCCGCGGCCGGCGGCGGGTTTCCGCAGTGGAACTGCAACTGTCGCAACTGCAGCGGCGTGCGCAGTGGCGCGGTGCGTGCCAAGGCGCGCACCCAGTCGTCGATCTTCGTTCGCCCGGATGCCCACGCCGAAGGCGTGCTGTTCAACGCTTCGCCCGACATCCTCGAGCAGATCCGCAGTGAACCGTCGCTTCAGCCGGGCCGCGCTGTGCGCGACACCGCGATCGCGGCGGTGCTGCTGATGGACGGCCAGATCGACCACGCCACGGGGCTGTTCATGTTGCGCGAACGCGGCAGCCCGTTGCCGCTGTGGTGCACCGACCCGGTCGAACAAGACCTCACGCAGGGCAACCCGGTGCTGCGGGTACTGGGCCACTATTGCGGCGTCGAGCGGCATCCCATCGCCCTGGAGGGTTCGGCGTTCGAGGTACCCGCCGTGCCGGGGCTGAGTTTCCGCGCCTTCGCGCTCAACAGCAAGGCGGCGCCCTATTCCCCGCACCGCGACGCGCCCGTGCCGGGCGACAACATCGGCATGCTGATCAGCGACAGCGCGCGCGGCAGCAGCGTCTTTTACGCCCCCGGCCTGGGTGCGATCACGCCGGCGCTGTTCGACGTGATGTGCAGCGCCGACGCGGTGCTGGTGGACGGCACGTTCTGGAGCGACGACGAGATGCCGCGCCTGGGCCTGTCACGCAAGTCGGCCCGCGACATCGGTCACCTGCCGCAGTCGGGCCCGGGCGGCATGATCGAGTGGCTGGACCGATTGCCGGCGAAGACGCGCCGGCTGCTGATCCACATCAACAACACCAACCCGATCCTCGATGAAGACTCGGCCGAGCGTGCGCTGCTGCAGCGCCACGCCATCGAGGTCTGCGAGGACCGCTTGACCCTCGACGTCTGACACCCAGAAGCATTCACATGACCACCCCCACCGACCTGGCCCCGGCCTGGAACCACGCCGAGTTCGAAGCCAAGTTGCGCGAACGCGGCCGCTCGTATCACATTCACCATCCGTTCAACGTGATGCTCAACGGCGGGCGCGCCACGCCCGAGCAGATTCGCGGCTGGGTGGCGAACCGTTTTTACTACCAGATCGCGATTCCGGTGAAAGACGCCGCGGTACTGTCGAATTGCGACGACCGCGAAGTGCGGCGCGGCTGGGTGCAGCGCATTCTGGACCACGACGGCTTCGAGCTCGGCGGCATCAAGGACGAAGGCGGCATCGAGGCCTGGTTGCGCCTGGCGCTGGCGGTCGGCCTGACGCGCGAAGAAGTGGTCGACCAGCGCCACGTGATTCCGGCATTGCGCTTTGCCGTCGACGCCTACGTCAATTTTGCGCGCCGCGCGCCCTGGCAGGAGGCGGTGTGCTCGTCGCTCACCGAACTGTTCGCACCCGAAATCCACAAGCAGCGCCTGGCGACCTGGCCGCAGCACTACGGCTGGATCGACCCCGTTGGCCTGAGCTACTTCCGCAACCGCGTCAGCCAGGCGCGACGCGACGTCGAGCAGGGGCTGGCGATCACGCTGAACCACTTCACGACCCGCCAGATGCAGGAACGCGCGCTCGAGGTCCTGCAATTCAAGCTCGACATCCTGTGGGCGATGAACGACGCGATGGCGCTGCGGTACGGCGCGACGCCATGACCGAGCCGAGCCTGGCTTGCCAGCCCCGCGTCGGGCCGGGGTTTCGACTGCAGTGGGAGCCGGTGCAGGCGTGTCATGTGCTGCTCTACCCTGAAGGCATGGTCAAGCTCAATGGCAGCGCCGGGGAAATCATGAAACGTTGCGATGGCCAGCGCTCGGTGGCGGCGGTGGTCGCCGACCTGGAGCAGGCGTTCGGCGTGCAGGGCCTGCAGGGCGAAGTGCTGGCGTTCGTGCAAATGGCCGCCAAGCAGCGTTGGCTGACGTGGGAGATGCCCGCGTGAGCGCGGTGCCCGCGATCGGCCCGCCGCTGTGGCTGTTGGCGGAGCTGACCTACCGCTGCCCGCTGCACTGCGTGTTCTGCTACAACCCGGTCGACTTCGCCGAGCAGACCACTGAGCTCTCCACCGACGACTGGCTGCGCGTGCTGCGCGAGGGCCGCGAACTCGGCGCAGTTCAATGTGGCCTGTCGGGCGGCGAGCCGCTGTTGCGCGACGATCTGGAACTGATCGTCGCCGAAGCGCACCGGCTCGGCTACTACACCAACCTGCTCACCTCGGGCGTAGGCTTGACCGAACAACGCGCAGCGGCTTTGAAAGCGGCGGGGCTGGACCATGTGCAGCTGTCGTTCCAGGACTCGACCCGCGAGATGAACGACTTTCTTTCACACACCAAGACCTTCGAGCTGAAGAACCGGGTCGCCGCGATCATCAAGGCGCAGGGCTGGCCGATGGTGATGAACGTGGTGATCCACCGCCTCAACATTGATCACATCGACCGCATCATCGGCATGGCGGCCGACTTCGGCGCCGAATACATTGAACTCGCCAACACCCAGTATTACTCCTGGGCGTTCGTGAACCGCCATGAGCTGCTGCCCACGCACGATCAGCTGCGACGTGCCGAAGCCGTTACGAACGCCTGGCGCGAAAAGCTCGGTGAGCGCATGCGCATCTTCTTCGTCGCACCCGACTATCACGAAGGCAAGGCGAAGAAGTGCGTGAACGGCTGGGGCAGCATGTTCCTCACCGTGGCGCCCGACGGCACCGCAATGCCCTGCCACACCGCGAAGATGCTGCCCGGCCTGGCGTTCCCGAACGTGCGCGAGCATTCGATGCGCGAAATCTGGTTCGAATCGGAAGGCTTCAACCGATACCGCGGCACCGGCTGGATGAAGGAGCCTTGCTCCACCTGCGAACATCGCGAGGAAGACCTTGGTGGCTGTCGCTGCCAGGCCTACCTGATTGCCCAGGACGCCGCAGCAGCCGACCCGGTGTGCCGGCTGAGCCCGCATCATCAGCGTGTGGTCGATGTGGTGGCGCGCGCCGAAACGGCGGCTGCCACACGCGTGACCGAACATCCGCTGGTGTTTCGCGACCCGGCCAATTCGCGCCGGCTCGCAAACGCCGGCTCCTGACACCGGTTGCGCCGCGCGGGCTACTGCTCGAGGCGCAGGATTTCCAGCTGCTCGTCGACGGTCTCGAAAGTGCCGGTGCCCGCGGGCATCTGCATCAGTGGCTTGAGCTTGGCATCGAACAACCACACGCTCGGGTAGACCAGCATGCGCGCGCGTTCGTCGCCGATCGAGCGCTGGAAATCGGCGTAAGGCAGGCTGCTGTCGCCGACCCGGATGAACAGTTTGCTTGCCTGCGCTTTCAGGCTGCTGCGCAGGTCGACCACCAGGTATTCCTTGGCGAATTGCGGCGCCAGCTCGCTCGCGTGGCGGGCGAGGAAGGCTTCATACCGACGGCAATAAGGGCAGTCGTCCGCACCCAGGTAGACGTACAAGCGCTTCTTTTCGCGCTGCGCCCGCTGCAGCGCAGGCGTGAGGTCGAACTCGTAGCGTTGCGGCGTGCCGGCGGGCAACACAACCGTCGCAACGTAGGGCGCCGGAAACCCGATCGCACTGGCTGGTGCGACGGCGAGCCAGGCGCCGAGCAGCACGCCGTACCGGCGCCACAGGCGCCACCGCTGCCATTGCGGCGCCAGCGCATCGGCAGCGGCGCCAGAACGCGCTATTGCGGCCTTTTGCCCGGCCGGCCGGCACGCGCCTGCGATCGCCGCGCTCATCCGACCTTGAAGGTGCCGACGAATTGCGCTTCTTTCGAATCAAGCACTTCGGCGCGCAACTCGCCGCTGCCGCGCGGCACGAAATTGAAGCGCAACGTCGGGTTCTCGCTGACTGAAAAATCGAGCTCAGCGTCAAAGATCTTGCGCTGCTCGAAGCTGACTTTGATTGAGCGCACGAAATGCGGTGGGATGTACATCACCGTGACCTGGTTCAGCTCGAAACCGGTGTCGTTCGGGTGCACCACGGTCACATCGGCCTGGGTCGGCTGGTCGATGCGCCATTCGCCCGCGACCTTGAACTGGGTGCGGCCGATCAGGTGCAGCGCGTCGCGGTTCGGCGGCGCCGAGCAGCCGCCCGAGGTCTTGACGTAGCGTGAATCGGTGTGCAGCTCGCCGTTCGAGAGCTCGCTGACCACGCGCACATGGCTGTATTCGTCGACGCGCAATCTCGTCTCGAAATCGGCTTGGCCGACATCGGTGGTGAGGTCGAGGATCATCGCGATCGGCGACGGGTTCTTGTCGACCACCAGGTAAAGCTTGCGCACAAAAAGGTCGGGGCGCTGCGGCAGCTTGGAGACCACCTTCACCGGTACCGAAGCGCCATAGGCCGCGCGCAGCGGAGCCATCACCTGCACCGTGCCTTGGCCTGCGATCAGCTTGCGCCCCGCAAACAACCGCTCGCTGACGCGTTTCCATTCCGGCGAACTCGCATCGTGGGTGGCCGAGGGCAGGCCGCCCACCGCAGCCCAGGCGAAGTGGGGCGAGATTGCCAGGGCGCTGAAGCCGCACAGCGCGGTGCGGCGGTTGGTTGGCTTGCTCAACATGGTCAACAACTCCTGTTCCCCATCTATTTGAACATCAACTCGCGCTCGACGCGCAGGAACGCGATCGAAGCGTTGCGGCGATGAATGATGTCGTACTGGTCCCAGCCTTCGTATTCGGGCAGCTCGCCCGCATCGGGAACGTCCAGCAATGATGTGCCTGCCGCCACCAGGCGGCGAATGCGGGTGTCCAGCTGGGCCAGATAGCGCTCGACGCCAACGATTGCCGCGCTGGCGCTCACGGCGGGGCCATGGCCAGGCACCGCCCTGCTGGCGCCCAGCGATCCGAGTTCGCCGAGTGCCTTCTTCCAGCCCGGCAGGTCGCTGTCCTGAATGTCGGGAATGCGCCGCGCATCGAGCAGGCCGCCACCGAACAACACACCGCTGCGCGGGTCCAGCACGGCAATGTCGCCGGGGCCGCTGGAGTGGCCGAAGTACAGCACGCGCACCGGCCGCCCGATCAGATCGAGCGTTTCGCTCTGCTCGAACACTTCGTCGGCCTGGACCATCGCCGTGCCGCGCATCGGTTCCTCACCGAGCGTCTGGCGCAAGGTTTTCAGGCAGGTTTCGCATCGCGACGCCATCAGGCGTGCCGTGCGGCTGTGCATGCGGATCGGGATGCCGCGCTCGCGGAACGCCGCGCTGCCGAACAGGAATTCCGGCCGTGTGTGCGTGATCAGCGCAACCCGCACCGGTTGTTCGGTGACGGCACGGATCGCGGCCAGCAGCGCCTGCCCATGGGCGTAGGACGTGCCGGTATCGACCGCGATCACGCCGCGCTCGCCGACAATGAAACCGGCGTTGCCGATTCGCCCGAGGTTCTGATCGTCAGCGGCGCCGCCGGTACCCGGCACCATGTAGACCCCCGGTGCCAAGGCGACCGCCTGACCCGCGCGCTGCGCCGGCATGCCCGAGCAGCCGGCGAGGGCCAGGCCGGCGGCAATGCCCATCAGGACCGCGCGGCGTCTTGTCCGGGAACTCATGGCCAGCACGCGACTATTTGCGTTCGACCAGCGCTTTCAGGTTCGCCAGCCCGGACTTGTACACACTGGTCACCGCGGCCACCGCCGCGTCGTCGTTCTGGTCGGGCGGTGGGTCGTTGTTCGGGTAGGCACGGTAGAACGCGCCGCGCCATTCGACGATCGCCTTCGCGCCATCGGCCTTCACGCTCAGCGTCGAGGTGTAGTTCGTCACCGGCAGCGCACCGCCGTCCTTGGCTCGGTAGTTGTACTTCATGCGTGACGCGTCATACCCTTCCAGGGTTTCGGTCAACCCGGCGCCGCTCTTGAGCTTGAGTTGCCGCACCGAACCTTCTTCATTGCCCTTGCTGGCCGGGCTTTCGGCGACCGCCGGGTGCCAGTCCTTCAGCGCGTCGAAATTGCGGATCGTCGCCCACACCTTGTCGGCCGGCGCGTTGATCGAGATCTGTTCCACCACCTTCTGGCGTGTCGGCCCGTGGGCGGCGCTGCCGCCAGCCAGGCCGGCGAGCAGGCCGAACCAGGCGAAGCTTCGCAGCAAGGGTTGAATCATCAAGGTTCTCCTGGGGCAAGGTTGAGGGGGATTCATGGGACAGTTGGCGCGCCGATGAAGGCGCCGAAGCCGCGGCTGTTCAGCCCGGTGCCGATGCGGTCGAGCTCGCGGCCGCTTTTTGCATCGAGCACGCTGACGCAGTCGTCCATCCAGTTGACGACGTAGACGTGTTCACCGTGCGCCGCGATGCCTTCCGGATAGGCGAAGCCCTCGAGCGTGCGCAGCGGTTGCAGCGTCTCGGCGTCGATCACGCTGACCGTGTTGCCATGCTGGTTCGTCACGTACAGCAGCGTGTTGCCGTGGGCGAGCGCGGCACCGTACGGCGCGCGGCCGACCTTGACGGTGGCGATGACGGCGCGCTGGCGCAGATCGATCACCGAAACATCGTCGCTCAACACGTTCAGCGCATAGAGCCGCGCGCGCGGTTCGTCGAGCAGCAATGCGAACGGGTGCGAGCCCACTTTGATGCGTGAGCGTACCGTTGCCGCACGCGCATCGACGATCGCCACGCTGTCGTCGTCGCGTTCGGCAACAAACACGGTGTTGCCGTCTCTCGCCACCGCCACGCCTGCGGGCGCCTTGCCCACGGCAACTTCGACCGTGTTGGCGGCGCCGCGTCGGGTGTTGAAAATCATCAAGCGGTCGCGGTACCAGTCGCTGACGAACAGGTTCAGCCCATCAAGGGACGCGTCGATGCCCACCGGGCCGGCGCCGGCCGGCAGCGTATCGACGACGGTCTGGCTGCGCATGTCGATCACCGAAATCGTCCTGCTGTCCGGGTTCGACACGAACACTTTGCCGACCCGGCTGGCCGCCACCACACCCGCCGGAGACCGCCCGACCGGCACGGTGGCCACGACCAGGCGGGTCTCCAGGTCGATCACCGAGACGTCGTGACTGCCCTGGTTGGTGATGTAGGCGAAGGGCGCCGCCAGGGCTGGCAGGCCGATCAGCAGCAGCAGGGCGGTGAGGCTGGTCTTCAGGTGCATGGAAAGGCAGGCATCGACTCGCGCGCAGCCGCCTGCGCAGCGCCCTTGAGGGGCTGGACGACGCTCGGCCCTGCGGAAGTTATTGAGCGAAGAACAACGCCGCGGTCGCGGCTCATTGCGCTGCGTCGCGCAGCGTGTTGGCAGACACAAAACGCAGGTCGCGCGAGTCGACGATGCTGGTGCTGAGTTCCCCGCCGGCCTGGGGCACAAAGTAGAAGCGGAAGTTCGGGTTCTCGCTGATCGAAAAATCCACGTCCGCCGAAAACACCGGCTTGCCCGCGTAGGTGACGTCGACCTTGCGCACGTAGTGGGCCGGCGTGAACTGTCGGCTCAACTGGTCCATCGCCAGACCCGAATGGTTCGGGTGGTTGATCTGCAATTGCGCCTGCACCGGCTCAGGCCCGGCCAGATTGCCCTCCACCCGCAGGCGCATCTTGCCCATCGCCGCCAGCGCAGCGGCCGCGTCGCCCGCTGCCGGGGCCGAGCAACCGCCGGAGGCCTTCACGAAACGCGTCACGGCATACAGCTGGCCGTCGTTCATCTCGGCGATCGCCCGCACATGTGAATACTCGTCGATGCGTACCCGTGTCTCGACTTCTGCGCGGCCGCTTTCCGGCGTGAACTGGAAGATCGCCGAAATGGGCGACGGGTTGGCGTCGATGACGAGGTAGAGCTTGGCGACGTGACGACTCGCGGTGTGCGAGAAACGCGTGCGAATCGCAATCGGCACGACCGCTGCGTCGATGGCGCGCGCCGGCGCCTCCAGGGTCAGCATGCCCGCGGGTGCCGGCGCAATGGAGCGGCCCTCGAACAGGCTGGCTCGGACCTTGAGCCAGATCGCGCTGGTGGCCGGGTCGTCGCTCGGTTGCAGCGTGGCAGCCTGACCAGCCGAAGTGAAGGCAGCGACAAGGAGTGCGCAAACGCGGGCGGTGGTGCTGGCCATGGAGTGTTCTACCTTGGAGTGATGAAACAGCCCTTCAGGGCCTGCGCCTGCAGTTCACGGTAACGCTTGATGACCGGTTTGAGGCTCTCGTTGTCGCGCATTTCACTGCCGCGTTCGCCGCCAATCGTGACCGCATTGACCACCGTGGACATGGTCACGTATTCGTCATACTTGAGCTCGCGCGCGAGCGCGTCAAGGGCGCAGGAACACTTGCTGACCATTTCGAACGACGGGCCAGGGTTGGCCTTCATGCAGTCCTGGACATAGAGCACCCGGTCGGCGGTGGGGAAGTCGTTCGCCCAGGTGGGGGCCAGGCCACTGAGCAGAGCAGTGGCGACGAGGAAGGTTCGGGTCGGTTTCATGGCGGGATTGTGCGCGTTTGACAACGGCAAGGTCATGGCGTGCGGGGGGCGGCGGTCGCGCCGTCGAGGAGCATTTCTTCCATCATCAGCGGGGGCGCATCACCCGCGGCAGCGGCGATGCGGGTGCGGATCGACACCACGCCGCCAGGAACCGCGTCCGACACGATGAAGGTGTACCGTTTATTGGACAGCTTTTCGAAGCGCACACGCAAGGGGTCGTCGCTGTAGGGCGTGATGGTGATCTGGCGCGCCGCAATGGTCTTGCCGCGATAGGGCAGGTTGATGTCAGCGATCTGGGCGCCTTGGAACACCGCCATGCGGATACGCTTGCGGAAATAGTTCATCTGGCCCTTGGTGAGCCGGCTCATCTCGCGGATGTCGCGCTCCAGGAAGTACAGCAGCACCGGGTTGCCCACACCCGCCTCGACTTCAGGCAGTGACAGTCGGCGCGTGCCGCTCAGAAAGTCGGCGGTGGCGGTGCAGCAGTCTCCGCTGCTTTGCGCGCGCAGATGGATGCTCACGGCATCGTTGAACCCCTCTTCCAGGCTGCCGCTCTTGCTGTAGGTGTAGCGCAGCGTCATCGGCGGGCGCAGGCCGGCAAGCTGGTTGGTCATGAACAAGGCGCGTTCTGCCGGCGAGAAATCTTCGGCCGAGTGAGCCGCGCCCGCGAGGGAAAGCGCCAGGCTCGCACCGAAGCATGCGCGCAGGAGCAGGTGGAAGATGTTGATTGTCATCGGGTCAATCCGCCTCAGTGCGGCATGCCTGAGCATTGGGCTGAATCTGCGCCGCAGCCGAGGGCGGGGCGTTGGAGGTTGGATCGCGAAGGGCCGCCTGGTGCGCAGCCGTGAACGCGCGCTGAGGGGCCAGCCACAGCGAACACTGCAGTGCGAGCTGTGCCGCGGCCGCCCGGCCCTGCTGTGCCAGGGCGGTACCGAGCAGGTGCCAGGGCTCGCTGTCGTCGGGGTCGCTGCGCGACCATTCGCTGGCCACGGCTTCGAGTTCGGGCCAGCGCGCGTCACGCAGCAACAATGCAGCCTTGAGGAATCGGGGTTGTCCCGGCCCGCTGGACTGCCCGCTGTCTTGCCCGCCGTGTTGCCAATAGTGACGCTGGGCGCTTGTGTCGGCCACACGACTGATCGCGCGTGCCCCTTCGGCGCCGGCAAGCATCTGCCCGACCCAGGCCGCCGGTGCGGCGAAATAGTGTGCTTCGCCCCCGCGCAGCCGGAATGTCAATATGCCCACCAGGCGACCTTGTACGTCGAACAGCCCGCCGCCGCTCGCGCCCGAACTGAACCAATTGCTGCTCTGGATCACGCGGCTGCCGTCGTGGCGGTGCAGTTCCACCACCTCGCCGGTGCTGATTTGAATTCCCATGCCCCCTGAATAGCCCAGCGCAGTCACGGTTTGCCCCAGAATCAATCCCTCGCCCTGCAGCAGCTTGACCGGCGGCGCATCAAGACCCGGCACATCGAACAGGCACAGGTCACGTTCGATGTGACTTGCTTGCGCCACGGCGCGCCAACGCATTCCGCCCCGTACCACGAAGACCTCGCGCGCGTCCCGGGTGACATGGCAGTTCGTGACGACCTTGTTGCCCGCCACCACAACCGCCGAGCCCAGAGAAAAACCGCGTTGGCCCGGCGCCTCGATGCGCAACACGCTGGCAGCCAGGCCGACGAAGACTTCTCGGTCGGCGGCCAAACCCGCCTTGCACAACGGCGCTGCGCAAAGCAGCAGACTCAGCAACAGCAGGCGCTTCATTGCGGTCGGGGGGCCGGACGCTCAGGGCTTGACGGCGGCGCTCGCTTCGGCGACCAGCGGCACGCCGTACTCGCGAAGGATGGCGTTGATTTCAGCCTGATTGGTTTCGATCAGGGTCTCGACCTGTTGCTTCCATTCGCGTTCGCCGTAACGCACGCCCATCGCCATGGGGTAGTCGAATCGCACCCCGGGTTCCGAGCGCATCGGAATCACGGTCAGCCCCGGCGACTTGACGCGCTGCGCAAAAAAACCGGCGATCGGGCCCCAGACAATCGCCACATCGAGCTTGCCCGCAACGAGATCTTTTTCGATGATCTCACCGGGATACTGCTGCGGGTCGGCATTCATGATCTGGTAGGGCACACCGCTGTCCACCAGGCCGTGCTTGACAAGCCAGTCGGATGCCGGCGAACGGTCGTACACGCCGATGCGCAGCTTGGCAAGTTTGGCGCGGTCGAGCTTAAGAAACTCTTCGATGCTTCGAACGTTCTCCAGGCCATTGCCCGGCGCAACCACCAGCGCATAGGTCGAGCGGTAGTAAGGCTTGGTGACCGACACCTGGTCAAAACCCACCGGCACACCCATCACGATGTCGCAGGGGTAGTCCTGGTCGGGCAGTTTGAAGCGCAACGTGTTGCGAATGAATGCCAGCCGTTGCGGAAAGGAGTAGTAGGTGACCGGCAGGCCGAGCGCCTTGCCGAACACTTCCGCAATGCGGTTCTCGATGCCTTCGCCCCGGGTATTGCTGAACGGCAGGTTGTTCGGATCCTGACAGACCCGCAACGCCTTGCGCTCGGCCCCCTTGTCCTGCGCCTGCACGCCGCCGGTGGCCAACGCCAGGCCGAGCAACCCGGCTGCGAGCCGACACGCTGCAATGGTCATTGGATCGGCTCGACCTTGGCGCGCTTGATCGCGCCGTCGGAACGGCCCTTGAGGTAGGCGTAGAGTTGGTCCATGTTCTCCATCACCTGCGGGCTGGTGCCAAAACTCTGCATGCCTTTCTCAAGCCGGCCGTCGCGCACGACCTTGACGAATTCCGCCTTGGTCAACGTCTTCATGCTGGCGATCAGCGACGGGCCGACCATGCCCTCCTGATTGGCGCCGTGGCATCGATCGCAGGCAGCGGCGCGCCAGGTGCGAAAGCCTTTCATGGTGTTTTCGTCAACCTTGTAGCCATCGACGACCTTGTACAGCGCGTCCTGCGCGAAAGCGGTGCCGGCCGCGAACATCAACAACCCGAGCGCAATTTTCCGGAACATTTCTATCTTTTCCTCGTGAAAAGGGGGACGGAGCCGTTGGGCGCCATCCCCCCAAGGTCAGGCCGGCGACGTGCCGGCCCTAACTCTATAACGCTCAGTTCGGCAAAGCGAATACCGTGAGTGAACCACCCAGTTCGGTGTACTGGTTCAATTCGCGGTAACCACCCACGGCGCCCAGACCGTCGGTGTCCTTTTCCAGGCCTGCCGCCATGCCGATACCGGCCCAGCCGCCAATGCCCGAGAAAGTGCCGAGGTACTGCTTGCCCTTGTGCTCGTACGTGAACACGTTGCCGATGATGCCCGATGGCGTCTTGAACTTGAACAGCTCCTTCTTGATGTCCTTCGCGTCGACGCACTTGAGATAGCCTTCCAGCGTGCCGTAGCAGCTCAGGCCGCCCGCGGTGTTGAGCGAGCCGCTCCACACCGAGAACTTCTCGGGCTTGCTCTGCACGATCTTGCCGGTGCCGGCGTTCCAGGTGATGTAGTTGCCCATGCCACCGTGGCTGCCCGGGGCCGGGAACATCGATAACGTGGCGCCGACGTACGGCTGGCCTGCGGTGTACTCGACCTTGAACGGCTCGTAGTCCATGCACACGTGGTTCGTGGGCACGTAGAAGAGCTTGGTGTTCGGGTCGAACGACGCGGGTTGCTGGTCCTTGCTGCCCAACGCGGCCGGGCAGATGCCCTTGGTGTTGACGTCAGGACCTGCCTGTGCCGTGGAGTACTGCTTGAGCACCTGCGGCCGGCCCGTCTTCATGTCGACGTGGCTGGCCCAGTTCACCTTCGGGTCGAACTTCTCGGCCACCAGCAGCGCGCCGGTGACGCGGTCCATCGTGTAGGCGAAACCGTTGCGGTCGAAGTGCACGAGCGCCTTGGTCGGCTTGCCCTTCACGTCGATGTCGGCCAGGATCATCTCGTTGATGCCGTCGAAGTCCCACTCGTCGAACGGCGTCATCTGGTAGACCCATTTGGTCATGCCGGTGTCGACGTCACGCGCGAAGATCGTCATCGACCACTTGTTGTCGCCAGGACGCTGCGCCGGATTCCAGGTGGAGGGGTTGCCGGTGCCGTAGTACATCAGGTTCAGCGCCTTGTCGTAGCTGTACCAGCCCCAGGTCGTGCCGCCGCCGATCTTCCACTGGTCACCCTTCCAGGTCTTCAGCGACGAATCGGCGCCCACCGGTGCCATCTTGCCATCGGTCCAGGTCATGGTCTTGGCTGGGTCGATCAGCATTTCGGCGTCGGGGCCGACGCTGTAGCCCTTCCAGGCCAGTTTGCCGTCAGACAGGTTGTAGGCCGCGATGAAGCCGCGCACACCCCACTCGCCACCGCTGATGCCGGTGATCACCTTGTCTTTGAAGACGTGCGGGGCGTTCGTGTTCACGGCACCGAGCTTCGGGTCGCCGTTCTTGACGCTCCACACCACCTTGCCGGTCTTGGCGTCAAGAGCGACCAGGTTCGAGTCGGCCTGTTGCAGAATGACTTTGCCTTCGGCATAGGCCAGGCCGCGGTTCACCGTGTCGCAGCACATCTGCGGGATCACCGCCGGGTCCTGCTTGGGCTCGTACTTCCAGAGGATCTTCTGCGTATCGAGGTCGACCGCGAAGACTTTGTTCGGGAACGGTGAGTGCAGGTACATCCTGCCGTCGATCACCAGTGGCGAGCCTTCGTGGCCGCGCAGTACGCCGGTGGAGAACGTCCACGCGACCTGCATCTTGCCGACGTTGGCGGTGGTGATCTGGTTCAGTTTGCTGTAGCGCTGGTTGTACATGTCGCCAGCCTGCGTTGCCCAGTTCTTGGAGTTTGCGATGTTCTTCTCCACGTCGGCATTGGCGAGTGCCAAGCCGGGCAGCGCGAGAAGCGCAGAACTTACGCATAGCCAAGCGGGCCTGTGGAAATGCCTCGCAATTCGCATGAAAGTCTCCTTCAGATGTTTACAGTGACCGAGTGCCGCCCGACAAGTCCAGTTCGACGAAATGAACTTTCGAGTCCCAACACAAGCTCGGTGGATGGGGAACCGCAATTTTTGCGCCAGGCTTGGTGCCCGCCGTCGCGCCGACCGACTGCTTTCGACCCCCCGCGGTTCTTTGGGTGCATGCCTGCGCTTCTCTGCCGCCTTCGACAGCCGGGTCGGATGCTAACGCCTAGGTGCGCCGATCGATGCTGTTGCGTGCTACAGGATCAATTGAAAGCGACCCTCGTGACTGTCACATGAGGGTTAACGACAATCGGGAAAATACCATGTCTGAGCGCCGTGTCTGGCCTTCTGTCAGGAGCGTTTCGGCGGCGTGTCATCTGGCCGTCTCGAGAACGAAGCAAGGTGGCTGGAACAGTGTGTTGCATTGCCGCGCCGCAGCGTGACCGTGCGGGGGCGTGCCTGATCAGACGGCGAGCGCCCTGACCTGCGTTTGCGAGATCGGGTTGGCTCTTGCTTCGACCCGTACCAAGCCAGCCAGCGCCCAGAGTTGTACTGCGGGACGGCGCGAGCTTCCCAGTTTGCGCCGCGGCGTGGCACCATCGCGCCCGACCCTGAAGGAACTCCATGAATCGAAACGACGCGCTGCTGACGGACTGGCGCCAGCGCGCTCTGGCGCTCGAGGCCGAGGTGTGCAAGGCGGTGATCGGCCAACAACGGGTGGTGCGGCTGGTCACGACGGCGGTGTTCGCGCGCGGGCATGTGCTGCTGCAGGGCGACGTGGGCGTGGGCAAGACGACCTTGCTGCGCGCGTTTGCCCAGGTGCTGGGGGGTGCCTTCGCCCGCATTGAAGGCACGGTGGACCTGATGCCCAATGACCTTGTCTACTACACATACATCAGCGAACAAGGGCGTCCGGCGGTTGAACCCGGGCCGTTGATCCACCACGGCGAAGACCTCGCGATCTTCTTTTTCAACGAGATCAACCGTGCTCGCCCGCAGGTGCACGCGCTGCTGCTGCGCGTGATGGCCGAGCGCATCGTGTCGGCCTTCAACCGCGAGTTTCGTTTTCCGCACCTGCTGGTGTTTGCCGACCGCAACCGGGTCGAACGCGAAGAGACCTTCGAGATTTCTTCGGCGGCGCGCGATCGCTTCATGATGGAAGTGACGATCGAAACTCCGACCGATCAGACGCAACGTCGAGCCTTGATGTTCGATACACGTTTTCACGACACCGAGCGGCTCGTCGGTGCACTGCAACCCGGCATGGTCGCGCACCGTGAACTGGGCGACGTGGCCGAACTCATTCAGCACAGCGTGCAGGCATCCGACGCACTGCAGGCCTATGCGCTGGGCTTGTGGCGCGCCACCGCGGCGCCGGCAGAATTCGGCGTGCGCCTGTCCGATGTCGACACCACGCAGTTGATGCTGGCCGGCGCGAGCCCGCGCGGCATGAGTCTGTTGCTGCGCGCCGCGCGCGTGGCGGCCTGGCTGGATGGGCGCAGCTTCGTTGCACCCGAAGACGTGCAGGCGGTGTTCGTCGAGACCATTGCGCACCGGCTGTGCTACCAGCCGGTGTACGAATTGCACCGGCACGAGATAGCGCCGCGCCTGATGAGTGGCATCCTGGCGGCCGTTGCGGCGCCATGAGCGTCGATGTCATGCCGCGCGCGATCGCCGAACTTCACTACCGCGTCTCGGGTTTGGCGAGCGGCCAGTTCCCCGGCCACCACCGCAGTCGCAGTGGCGATGCGGGTTTCGAGTTCCGCGGCCACGCAGCGCTGCACGACGCGCCGGACGTACGGCGCCTGGACCTGCATGCCAGTTTGCGCGACCCGTTCGGTGCCTGGCAGGTGCGTCTGCACAGTCAGCGCAAAGCGATTCCGGTCGCATTGGTGGCCGACCTGTCGGCGTCGATGGGTTTCGAGGGTGCGCAGCGCAAGCTCGACGTGCTGGCCGATCTGGTGCAAAGCCTGGCCTGGTCGGCCTGGCGCACCGGTGACAGCTTTGGATTCGTGGGTTGCGATGACTTGGTCCGCGCTGACCTGGCGATCGCCCAGACGCGCCGCCGCGGCGCCGGGTTGGCGCTCGCGCAGGCGCTGCGCGCCTTGCAGCTGACCGGGCGTTCGGCGCGCGCACTCGGCGAAGCGCACCGCCACCTGCCGAGCCGGCGTGCGCTGGTCTTCCTGGTGTCCGACTTTCACCTGCCGCTCGAGCAGATCGACACCGTGCTCAAGAGCCTCGCGCTGCACGAGGTGGTGCCGGTGGTGTTGTGGCAGCCGGTTGAATTTGCCCTGGGTGCCGCGCGTGGCCTGGCGCAGGTGCGGGAACCCGAGCGCGGCACCCGCCAATGGCTTTGGTGGCGACCTGCGTTGCGCGCGCGCTGGCGCGAGGCGCTGCAGCATCGACACGACGCGCTGCAGTTGTGCTTTCGGCGCCACCGCCTGCAGCCCTTGTTCATCGAGGGATCGTTTGACGCCGACGCGGTGACGCGACACTTTCTGTCCGGCCGCACCCCGGCGGCAGCCGACGCCGATCCGCGAGCCGGCGGCCCGGTGGCGCGGGATGGCGGGCAGGCGAGCCCATGAAGCCGCGGATCGCTTTGCTTGCGATGCTGATCGGGACGGTCGCCCCTGCGCCAGCGGCGGATGGCCCGCGTGTCGAAGCGAGCGAACCGCGCGCCTATGGCTACCAGGTGGGCGACCTGGTGCGGCGGCACGTCAGCGTGCATGCGCCAGACGGCTGGCGCATCGACGAGGGCACGCTGCCGCGCCCGGGCCGGCGAGGCCAGGCGCTGGAATTGCGCCGTGCTGTCATTCAGACTCGATCCGAGCCTGGTGGAAAGCGCCACGACCTGATGCTGGAGTACCAGGTGTTCCTGTCGCCGGCGACGGTGCGCACAATCGAAATTGCGCCGATGCGGCTGCGCTTCGATGGAGCCGGCCGCAGCGAAGAGCTGCTGGTCGAGGCCTGGCCCGTGACCGTAGCGCCGCTCGCGCCGGTGGTGGTTTCGCCGCGCCGCGGGCTGGGCGAACTGCAGCCCGATCGCGACCCGCCCCTCATCGACACATCGTTGCGCCAACTTCGGCTCATTGGCTATGGCACAGGCGCAGCGTTGTTGCTGGGCTGGCTGGCGTGGCTGCACTTCGGGCCACCTTGGCGCGCAGCGCGCAACCAACCGTTTGGTCGTGCCTGGCGCGAACTGCGGCAGTTGCCAGCGGACCTGCCCGAGCCGCAATGGCGCGGCGCGGTGCGGCTGTTTCACGAGGCATTGAACCGCAGCGCAGGTGAAGTGCTTTTCGAACCGGGGCTGGAGCGTTTTCTGGCTGGCCGGCCGGCGTTTCAGGGCATGCGCGACGACCTGGTTCGTTTCATGCGCCTGTCGCGTGCCGTGTTCTTTGCCGACGCACCGCGCGCGAGTGGCGATGCGGCCTGGCTGGTCGAGCTGGGCCGGCGCTGCCGCGATGCCGAGCGGGGCCTGGCATGACGAGCCGGTACGTTCTGCACCGGTTTGCGCCCAGGGACAAGGCAGGCGAAGGCGAGCGATGAGTTTTGACGCGCCCTGGCTGTTGTGGCTGCTGCCGCTCGCCGCCTTGCCGCTGCTGGCTTCCGGCACAACCGCGCTGTCCAACGGCTGGCTGGCGTTCGCGCCGCGCGACCGGCTCTCCGACGTCGCCGGGTGGGCGCTGCGCGGCGCTGCGGCGCTGGCGATTGCGGCGCTCGTGATTGCGCTGGCCGACCCCTGGCAGCCCGAGTACAGTGTCGAGCGGCTCGGGCAGGGCGCTGAAATCGTGCTGGTGCTGGACCGCAGCCGCAGCATGGACCAGGGCTTCGCGCCGGGCCGACCCCCGCCCACCGCGGCCGGGCGAGGCACCGGCCCCGAGGCGCTCGACTATTACTTCAGTCAATCGCCCGGGCGGCTGCGCGAATCGAAAGGCAAGGTTGCGCGGCAGATGCTGAGCGAGTTCACCGCGCAACGGCCCGACGACCGCTTTGCGCTGGTCGTGTTCAGCACCTTGCCGATGCGCGTGTTGCCCTTCACCCAGAAGGCCGAGGTCATCCAGGCCGCCATTGCCGCCGGCAATGTCGGCCGGGGCCTGTCGGAAACCAACATCGGCCTGGCGCTTGACGCGGCACTCGAGCTGTTCGCCGACCGGCCTTACACGGGTTCGCGCATCATCATGCTGGTCTCTGACGGCGGCGACCGGCTCGACCCCGACACGCGCGAGCGGCTCGCGCACCTGGCTCGCAAGCAGCGCGTCTCGATCTACTGGCTTTACCTGCGCTCGGCGAACAGCCCGGGCCTGAAGCTCAGCGCCCAGGATTCGGCAGCCGCTGCCGACAGCGTGCCCGAACTCATGCTGCACCGGTATTTCGAGTCGCTGGAAACGCCCTACCGCGCCTATGAAGCGAGCGACTCGCAGGCCTTGCAACGGGCGATTGCCGATGTGAACCGGCTCGAAAAGTTGCCCATCACCTATCAGGACGTGGTGCCGCGGCGCGAACTCGCGCCGTTGATTCATGGGCTGGCGTTGCTGGCCGTACTGATGCTGATCACCGCACGACTGCTGGAGATCCGGCGATGGTCCTGAACCGGCGCCGGGCGACGCGCTGGGCGGTGGCGCTGCTGCTCGGCCTCGGCGGGGCTGCCGCCGTCGATGCGCTGGGTTTGTGGCGGGCCCAGCGGGTCAATGCCCTGATCTCTGCCGGGGCGGCGCCGGCCGATGTGGACGGTGTGCCGCCCGAGCTTCGATTTGCACTCGCGTACGCCGAGGCGGCCAGCGGTGCGGGCGCGGCGGCGCTGAACCGCTATGGCGCACTGCAGGGTGAATCGACGCTCGGCCAGGCCGCGCGCTACAACGCTGCCAACCTGTTGCTGCGCCAGGGCATGGCGCTGCAAGCGAGTGCCCAGCCAAGCCAGGCGTTGGCGCTGGTCGAGCTGGCCAAGGAAGGCTACCGCGACATCCTGCGCCATGACCCGCTCGATTGGCCGGCACGCTACAACCTCGAACGCGCCCAGCGGCTGGTGCCCGACCCCGACGAAGTGGATGAAGAGCCGCCCGACGTGAAGCGCAATGCCGAGCGGGCCGCCACCACGATGCGTGGTTTTTCTCCGGGGCTGCCCTGAGCGTGGTGCGCGAAGCTGCTGCGCCGGCCCGCTGGCGGCTGCGCCTGACAGCGTGGTGGCGCGAGCGTGGGCGCGACCCGGTGCTGTGGGCGCTGGTGCTGGCCGGCCTCGCGCTGGGGGCATGCTTCTTCGACCCCGGCGTGCGCTGGACGCGTTCGCGTTTCGAACACGTCATCGTGCTCGACGTGACGCAAAGCATGAACGTGGCCGACCAGCGGCTCGAAGGGCGCGCGGTGTCGCGCTTGCTGTACGCCAAACACGCGCTGAATCAAGCCCTGGCGCAACTGCCGTGCGGCTCCAAGCTCGGCTGGGCAATCTTCACTGAATACCGCAGCTACCTGCTGTTCACGCCGGTCGAGGTCTGCGCGAACCGGGCCGAACTGCGCAGCACGCTGGCCGCGATCGACGGCCGCATGGCCTGGTCGGGCAACAGCGAAATCGCCAAGGGTGTGCACAGCGGCATCACGATCAGCAAGGCCTTGCCCGGCACGCCCTCGCTGGTGTTCATCACCGACGGTCAGGAGGCGCCACCGCTCGAAGCGCGGCATCGCCCGCAGTTCGACGACAAGCCGGGCGAGGTGGCCGGGTTGATCGTCGGCGTCGGTGAACTGAAGGCGTCACCGATTCCCAAGCTCGACCCGCTGGGCCGGGCGATCGGTTTCTGGGGAGCCGATGAAGTGGCGCAGGTCGATCCGCGCAACGCCGGACGGGGCGGCAGCGTGGCGGCGGAAAAGATGGTCGAGGACGACGCCGCATCGGCCGGCGCCGGGCTGGGCGCCGTGCCGGGCAGCGAACATCTGTCGGCGCTGCGCGACGCCTACCTGCGTTTGCTCGCGCACGACAACGGCTTCGCTTACCTGCACCTGCGCGGCGCGCAAGACTTCAGCGCGGCGTTGCAAGCACCAGCACTGGCCCGGCCCGTCGAAGTGCGCGGTGACGTTCGACCGCTGCTGGTCGCGCTGGCGTTGTTGCTGTTGCTTTTGCTGAACGGACTGGCGTTGTGGGCCCGCTGGGCACGTTCGCGAGCACGTGCACCTACGGTGCTTGCAGCGCGCTCGCGCGGGCCCGCACGGCCGGGGCGGCCGTGAATGGCGACGCGTCAGTGCAACGAGGTCACGCCAGTTCGTGGCGCCTGGGCATGTCGGCGCCGCGGCGCGAACACGTGATGCCCGCGGCGCGCGCGGCGAAATCCAGCGCCGCCTGCCATTCATCACCTGTCAACCCGGCCAACCCCGCAGAGTGCAGGGCATTGTGTTCGGCGAACCAGGTCAGCAGCGCCGCCTGAAACGTGTCGCCCGCGCCGACCGTGTCGACGACGCTGACCGACACACCGCTCACCGCGGCCTGGGCTTTCGCCGTCCAGGCCAGAGCGCCCTGTGCGCCGCGCGTAACGATCACCGCCTGCGTGCCGCGTGACAGCGCCAAAGCGGCGAACGCCGCGGGCGACTGCCCCGGGGACAGCAAACCGAGATCTTCGTCGCTGATTTTCAGCAGGTGGCAGCGCGGCAACATCCAGATCAGCTGTTCGTGCCAGCGCGCCAGCCTGGGCTCGACGTTGAGGCGGATGTTCGGGTCGTAGGCCACCAGCGCGCGGCCGCGCTCCTGCTCGACCAGCGCGCGCAGCGTCGAAGCGATCGGCTCGACCACCGTCGCGTACGAGCCCACGTGCAGCGCCCGCACGTTCGCACCGATGCGCTGCAGGTCCGACGCCACGAGTTGCCGGTCGGCGCCGCCTTCGCCGTAGAACGAGTAGGATGGCACGCCCTGCGCGTCGAGCCCCACCAGGCTGAGCGTGGTGGGGGCAGCGGTGCGCACCACCGCGTGCGTGTCCACGCCTTCGGCGCCAAGCGCGCGCATCAGACGCTCGCCGAGGAACCCGGTCGACACGGCGCCGAAAAACCCGACGGGCTGGGCCATGCGGGCCAGCGCCACGGCCACGTTGAACGGCGAGCCGCCGATACGCGCGTCGAGCGTCGTGCCGGTGCTCGTTTCCGCTTGGGAAAACACATCCATCAGGGCTTCGCCGCAAACCAGGAACACGCTGTTTCTCCCGACATCCCGCCATCGCGGGGCGACAATGCGAGCCAATATTCTGCACAAGAACGCAACGCATGAACCTGAGTACGATTCCCACCCAACCCCAACCTGGCCAGCGCCCCGGCACGTCGGGCCTGCGCAAGAAGGTCAGCGTGTTCCAGCAGCGCGGCTACCTCGAGAATTTCGTGCAGGCGATCTTCGATTCGCTTGAAGGCTTTGCGGGTCAGACGCTGGTGCTGGGTGGCGACGGGCGCTTCTACAACGACGTGGCGATCCAGACCATCGCCCGCATGGCTGCGGCCAACGGATTCGGCCGCGTGTTGATTGGCCAGGGCGGCATTCTCTCGACACCCGCGGCGAGTTGCGTGATCCGCAAGCACCAGGCATTCGGCGGCATCATCCTGTCGGCAAGTCACAACCCGGGCGGCCCGGACGGTGACTTCGGCATCAAGTACAACGCCGGCAACGGCGGTCCGGCACCTGAGGGCCTGACCGAACGGATCTACCAGAACAGCCTGAAGCTGACGCGCTACCTGACGGTCGACTTCCCCGACATCGACCTTCATCGGCTTGGCGTCACGCATCTCGGCGGCACGCGCATCGAAGTGATCGACCCGGTGCACGACCATGCCGACCTGCTCGCCACGCTGTTCGACTTCGACGCGATCCGCAAGCTGCTGGCGTCGAACCGCTTCCGGATGTGTTTCGACGCGATGCACGCGGTCACCGGCCCGTATGCCCACGAAGTGCTGGTGCGCCGCCTTGGTGCGCCGCCCGCGTCGGTGATCAACGGCGTGCCGCTGCCCGATTTCGGCGGCGGCCACCCCGACCCGAACCCGACCTACGCCGCCGAACTCATGGCCACGATGTTCGGCGCCGATCCGCCCGACTTCGGCGCTGCCAGCGACGGTGACGGCGACCGCAACATGATCGTGGGCAGACACTTCGTCGTCACGCCCAGCGACAGCCTGGCGGTGCTGGCCGCGAATGCGCATCTCGTGCCGGGTTATGCCGCGGGATTGCAGGGCGTGGCGCGCTCGATGCCCACCAGCGCAGCGGTCGATCGCGTCGCGCAGGCGCTCGGTATCCGCTGCTACGAAACGCCGACCGGCTGGAAGTTCTTCGGCAACCTGCTCGATGCCGGGATGATCACGTTGTGCGGCGAAGAAAGTGCGGGCACCGGCAGCGACCATGTGCGCGAGAAAGACGGCCTGTGGGCGGTGCTGTTCTGGCTCAACATCCTGGCGGTGCGCGGCGAGTCGGTGGAGGCGATCCTGCGCGACCATTGGCGGCGCTTCGGGCGCAATTTCTATTCGCGCCATGACTATGAGGGTGTGGACAGTGCGGCGGCGAAGGGGTTGATGGCGCATCTGAGCGAATCGCTGGCGCGGCTGCCCGACCAGGCGTTCGGTGACTTGATCGTGGCCAGCGCCGATGACTTTGCATATTCCGACCCGGTGGACCACTCTGTCAGTACCGGGCAGGGTATTCGAATTGGGTTTACCGAGGGTTCGCGGATCGTGTTTCGGCTGTCGGGCACGGGCACGGAAGGGGCGACGTTGCGGGTCTATCTTGAGAGCTTCGAGCCCGACCCCGCTCGGCATGGCGCAAAGACACAGGAGGCGCTGCAGGCATTGATCGCCGCAGCGGACGAGATCGCAGGCATTGTTCGGCGCACCGGGCGGGAGCGACCAACGGTGGTGACGTGACCCAGCCTTGAGCAACGAGCTGCAGCCGGACGACACGAAGCCGCCACGATGGTGGCGGCTTCGTGGATTGCGCGCCGTGCGAATCGGCGTGCGCAACAGTCAGTCGTCGGTGCGCAGGATGCTTGCTTCGCGTCCCGCGTTGCGCCGGTGCATCACGAGCAGACCCTTTTCAGTGGACTTGTTGCCGGCCACTTTTGCAGTACTGAGTTCGATCTTCGTGCGGCCTTTCGCTGCGACGCTGCCAAACGGCTCGGCACCGAGATCGAAACGCGCAGAACCTGGGGTGAACCGCATGTTCGCGATCTGGTCGGTGCCCAGGCCGGTGAAGTAGTTGTCGAACGCCGTCACCGTAAAGCCGATGGTCTGCCCGGGCTGCACGCCGATGTTGAACAATCCGGTCGAGTCGTTCATGGGCACCGTGAAGATCAGATTGCCTGAATTCAAGTCGGCATCGGAGAAGAACGCAATTTGCCCGCCGCCGCCCGGCTTGAGGCTGATCAGCGATATCACGTTCTGGCCGGTGGCGCCGAATCCAGTCAGTTCCAGGTTGAATGCTGCGTAGTCGGCGATGCCGTCGCCATCGGTGTCGATGTCGATGTCGAACTCCGCCGGGTAGTTCGGATGCGCCCGACGACCAAAGGTGCTGATCGCGAATTCCAGGTAGTCCTCCGGGCCGAAGCCGAAATCGAGTTGGGTATATCGCACACCGACGCCGCGCAGGTCAACCGCGGCGAAGTTGTCGCCCGGCTGAGGCAATGCGTCCACAGGCAGCCGGCGGCTTGTCCCCGTGAGCGAGAAAAGATCGAAGTCGCCTGCCGCAGCGCCGCTGTTGCGCAGGGTCAGCTTGAGTTTTCCGCTCTCGACGTCGGACAATTCGGCCTCCGTCCTGGCCGCCTTGCGGGGCAGCACATGCCAAGGCACCGTGAGGACTTCACTGCCTGCGGTCAATGTCAGGTAACCGTCGTACTCGGGGCCGTTCAGTGCCGCGCCGTTGCCACCCAAGGCGCCGCCGTTGAGCGCCCAGGCGGGCAGCTTGACGGGGTCGATCGCGAGCTTGACGACGACGTGTTCGTGGCCGTGCGCAGGCACGCGAATGCGCGCCGGCGCGCGCACCTTGACGGCACCGCTCGCTTCATCATTCGCGTAACGGAAGCTCGGTACGATCGTGAAAGTTCGGTCGTGGTGCGAGTAGTTCTCGATCCGCAGGGTCTTCTCGACCTCGAGCGGCTCGAAGACTTCATGGGCACCAAACGACAGGGCCGCCGACTTGCTCTGCTGGTTCCATGCGGCTGAGGTGAGCTTCAGCGCCCGATCGACGCGCAACTCCCCGGCGCCGATGCGTGTGATGGGGGCCAACAACCCTGGCCCCGTCGCAGGATTGGTGTAGATCGTCGTCTCCGCGCTGTTCATCAACAGTGCCTTGATGCGCTCGGGCGAGCGGTGCGGATAGGCCTGCACAAGCAGCGCGGCGGCGCCGCTGACCATTGGTGCCGCGCCTGAGGTGCCGCCGAATACGGTCTGCGCGTCGCCGGTCCCGACTTCGGCCGACAACGAGGCACCGGGCGCTCCGATCTCGGGCTTGATGGCCTGCGTGCTGTAGGCCGGGCCGCGTGATGAACTGGCGACCAAGCTTCCGACCAGCGGAATGCCGAACTGCGCTGACACCGTGACCGTGACTGGGGCCGCGATGTTCGCCTTGATGCGTGCACCATCGGACTGCGTGAGAATCAGCGTGGGCGCCGGTGTGAATGGGTCCGGGCCGCCGAAACTGAAGGTCGGCGGATCACCCCCGGCGTTGTTCGCGACCAGCACGCCCGCCGCACCGGCGGTCGCGGCGTTATGGATCTTGATGCTAACCGCGCAGGCGCCGCGGTCGATCAGCGCGACGAAACCGGCCAGCGAGCCAGCTGGCAGTGCGGCGCACGCCAGGTTGCTCGCCCCAGGGGTGCCGATCGCCGCGCTGGCCAGCTTGACGGTTCCAGTGAATCCACTGCCGACCGGCGCAAAGTCCACCGTCGCGGTGTTGGCCACCGTTCCGGCGATTGCCGCCGGGCTGGTGATGACGAGCGGAATCGCGACGGCGCTCGGCACCTGGGTCTGCGCGACACTGAGCACACCGACCCCGGTCGAAGGCGAGCCGACGATGTAGGGCCGGTTGGCCGAGTTGCCGGCCGAAGTGACGACGACGACGCCGAGCTTGACGGCATTCGCCGACGCCAACGTCAGATCGTCTTCGATCTGGCCATAGCTCGAACCGAGCGACATGTTGATCACGTCCACCGCATCGCGGGTGTCGCCATCGCCGTCGGGGTCGAGCGCAAAGTCCATCGCTTGCAGCAAGGCGATGCCGCTGCAGCTGGTCGCGACGGCGCTGCACACCTTGACGGCGTACAGCGACGCGCCGGGCGCCACGCCCTTGTGCGTGCCATCGAGGCTGCGGCCGGCGATGATGTCGGCGACGTGCGTGCCGTGGCCCTCGAAATCGATCGGGTCTTCGTCTGGTGCTTCGGGTGAGTTGGGCCAGTCTTCACCAACGAAGTCGTAACCGCCGACCACCTTGGCGGTCGGGAACAGTCCGTCACGTGTGGTGTTCTTCGGGTCGGCGGTGCCGGTGCCGTAGGCCGCCTCATAGGCTGCGGGCGTACCTGGTCCGCCGAGGTTCTTGTGGGTGTAGTCAATGCCCGAGTCGAGCACCGCGACTTTCACGCCCCTGCCGTCCTTGCCTGACGCTTGCGCCGCAATGGCGCCGACATAGGGCGTGGTTTCGCTCAGGTCGAGCTGGTATTGCAGCACCGGGCGCACCTTCGCAACTCCGGGCAGCAGTGCAATCGTCTGCAGGGATGCCGCATCAACCCGAATGGCCACGGCGTTGTGCGCCACTTGAACGCGCGCCAGTTCCTTGGCTCCCATGCCCTGCAGTTGGGCTGACATCACGTCCTGGGTTGCCCGCAGGCTGGCCCGGTGCGCCGAGAGTTCGCTGCGTTGGATCTGCTCGGTCGCACTCAGCGCACGGACTCGCGATGGCGCGGCGAGGGCGCGAGGCTGCAAGTCAGCCCCCAGGGCAGCCATGCGCGTGCTCTGGAATGCGGCCACCGAGGGCTGCGTCATCGACACCCAGACGACAACTTCGCCTTTCGCCCTCGCGAGGCGTGGGTCGAGCACAGCCGTGCGCCCACTGCTGGGCAGAGCCAAGGCGCCCATTCGCGAAGACGCCGACTGGGTCGACGTGGAGGGAGCAAGACTGCTCGAGTCGGTGGGCGACGAACCTCCACCGCACGCGGCCAAGATGGCGATCGACGCCCCGGTAAGGGCATAACTCACACTTCGCTGCATGGACTGATCTCCAGTATGTAATTGTTAGCGCTTGTGGCGCGATGTTAGAAATTGAAACCGATTTGAGATCGGGGAGACGATGGTGCCCGCGGTGAAACCTGTCCGCAAATAGGGGAAACGAGCGGGCGTCGGGTGGCCTGTCAATCGCGCGGATGAGGGGGGCTGCGGTGAACATCACGGAGCGGCCGCAATGCCAGAACGCCTGAAATCTGCCCTGCCGCGCCTACTTGGTCACGCGGGAGGTGCACCGCGATCGAATTTCGCAACAACTGGACGCGTCCAAGTTCAACCGCGCCGAGTGAGCGAAGTGCGGCGGCGACCCGATCCTGTTGCTCCAGAATTCGGCGCCGATGTGCCTCGCGTTCGATGGCGCTGGCTCGCGACAGGCCGGCCAGTGCGGGCTCGCTGAGGTCGACCCAATACGCGAATCGCGTCGAACTGTCCGGTGCTTCGCGCGGAGTCGAGGCCGAAGGCCTTGTCCACGCGCCGGCGCCTGATGGCACTGTCTGATCAGCCGCCGCAAAATTGAAAAAGCAAGCCAGGCTCAGAATCCAATTGGCGGCCAGAACGCGGCGCGTGGTTTCGGTCGACTTGCCATTACGCTGCGCGTAGGGCTTTTCCTCATCTGCCGCCATACATCATCCGCCTCGCGAACACCGACTTCAGCGGCCCGGCCCACTGCAACGCCGCCAGCCCGATCGCACGCGCGCTGGCCGCCCCGGGCAGCACCCAGGTGAAGCTGCGCGCCAGGAAATCGGTGGCGGCGATCATGGCCCAGCGGTCGGGGGCGCGTTGCCATTCGAGCTGGCGCAGGACGGCGTTGACGTCGGCGTGGTGTGCCAGCGCCTGCACTAGATCGAAGCCGTCGCGCAGGCCCAGGTTCAGGCCCTGGCCGGCCACCGGGTGGAGTGTTTGCGCAGCGTTGCCGATGCGCACGATGCGGCCGTCGGTCAGCGTGCGCTCGGCGTTCAGGCCGAGCGCGAACGACTTCAATTTGGACACGCTGACGATGCGCCCTACGGTGGGGTGGAAGATCTGGTTCAGCACGGCAACGCGCTGCGCGTCATTCAGCTCGCGCACCGGATCGTCCGCGCTCGCCACGCACCACACCAGCGCGGCGCGCCCGTCCTTGAGCGGCAACAGCGCCGCCGGGCCCTGGCGCGTGAAGCGTTCGAACGCGACCCCGCTCGGGCGCGTTCGCCCGGCCGTCGCGACCTGCGAAGATCCATCGTCGAAGCTGACCGACCCCACCCACGCCGTCTGTCCATAGTCGTGCACCAGTGCCTTGCGCGCCTGGTCGGCGAACACTCCGCCCTCGGCGACGATCGCCAGGTCGAAGGTGTCGACGACTCCGGCGTCGAGTTCCACCGCGGCGTCACGGTTCTTCAGTGCCGCCACCGCAGTGCCAAAGCGGCTGGTCAGACGGTGCGGCGCGCGTGCCACGGCGGCGAACCAGGCGCGCTGCAAGGGCTCGACGATCGCTCCGTAGCTGAGCACCGCGCCGAGCATCGGCACGCCTTCTTCTGCCGCGCAGATGCGCAGTTCGGGCTCGCCGAGCGCGGCGCCGAGCCGCCCGCCCAGCGCCGCAGCGAGCGACGGGCCGTGTTGCGACACATGCACTTCCAGAATGGGCTGCGCTGCGGCGCCATTCCAGGCGCCGAGCCGCTCGAGCATCTGCACGCTGGCCAGCGACAGCGCGAGCGTGCGCCCGTCGCGCGACAGGTCGCCTTCCGCAGGCCGCGCATCGAACAGCGTGATGCGCGCCTCGGGCAAAGCGCGTGCGGCGTGCACCGCCAGTGCCAGGCCCACCGGGCCGGCGCCGATGACGGCGATGTCGAGGCTGTGTTCAGTGTTCATTCCTTGGAGCGCCCTGGCCTGATGGGCCGGATCGCCCGGCGTATTATTCGCCGCACCCGAATTCCGGGGTGGCTCAATGGAAGGATTCGACCATGGCGCTGATGGATTTCATCAAGAAACAGTTCATCGACATCATCGAATGGACCGAGGCCAACGACGGCACGCTGGCCTGGCGTTTCCCGATGGCCGACCTGGAAATCCAGAACGGCGCGTCGCTCACGGTGCGTGAGTCGCAGCTCGCGATCTTCGTCAACGAGGGCAAGGTCGCCGACGTGTTCGCGCCGGGCCGCCACACGCTGACAACCGCGACGCTGCCGGTGCTGACCTACCTGAAGAACTGGGACAAACTGTTCAAGAGCCCGTTCAAGAGCGACGTCTACTTCTTCAGCACGCGCCAGCAGGTCGACCAGCGCTGGGGCACCACGCAGCCGGTGACGATTCGCGCCAAGGACTTCGGCGCGGTGCGCCTGCGCGCCTTCGGCAACTACGCCTATCGGGTGGCCGACGCGAAACTCTTCCACACCGAAATCTCGGGCACGCGCGAGAGCTACACCGCGGCCGACCTCGACGGCCAGCTGCGCGCGCTGATGCTGCAGCACATCAGCGATGCGGTGGCGAGCAGTGGCGTCGCTTTTCTCGACCTGGCGGCGAACAAGGTCGAGATCGCGAAGGCCCTGCAGGCCGCCACCGCGCCGGCGTTCGCTGCGATCGGCCTGAAGCTCGAAGGCGTGACGGTGCAGAACGTCTCGCTGCCCGAAGAGCTGCAGAAGATTCTCGATCAACGCATCGGCATGGGCATGGTCGGCAACGACATGGGCAAGTTCATGCAGTACCAGACGGCGCAGGCGTTGCCGAAATTCGCCGAAGGCGCAGGCCAGGGT
>JANNKS010000096.1:0-13899 GCA_031396425.1 Rhizobacter sp.
GGGATCTCGCCCTTGCTCGACGACACCTCGCGCAGCGCCTCGCAGTAATTGGTCATGTCGGTGAGGATCACCAGCACGTGCTTGCCTTCGACGAACGCCAGGTACTCGGCCGCGCTCAGCGCGAAGCGCGGCGTCAGCAGGCGCTGCGTGCTCGAGTCGCTGGCGAGGTTGAGGAACAGCGCGGTGCGTTCCAGCGCCCCGCTGCGCTCGAGGCTGCGGCGGAAGTACTCGGCGCTGTCGTACGGCACGCCGATGCCGGCGAAGACGATCACGAAATCCTCCCCGCCCTGGCGCAGGCGTGCGTGGCTGGCGATCTCCATCGCCAGCCGGTCGTGCGGCAGCCCGCCGCCCGAAAACAGCGGCAGCTTCTGGCCGCGCACAAGGCTGTTCATCAGGTCGAGCGTGCTGATGCCGGTTTCGATGAAATCGCGCGGCAGCGCGCGCGCCACCGGGTTCATCGGCAGGCCCTCGATCGGCACCGTGCGGTGCGCGGCCACCGGAGGCCCGCCGTCGATGACCTGGCCCACGCCGTTGAAAACTCGCCCGAGGATGCCCGGGCCCACGCCGAAGGTCATCGGCTCGCCGTGGAAGCGCACCACGCTGCCCTCGAGCGACAGGCCCGCAGTGGATTCGAGCACCTCGATCGTCATGAATTGTTCGTCGATCGCCGCGATGCGACCCAGCCTCGCGCGGCCGTCGCTGCCGCGCACTTCCACCGCGTCGTACAGGCCGACGTCGAGCGTGCGCCGCAGGAACAGCAGAGGGCCTTCGAGCCGCGTCGCGGCGCCTTCAACCGTGAGCAGCATCGCGAGGCTCCGTGGCGGATGTGATCTGCGCGATCTCGCGCTCCAGGCGCGCTTCGAGTTCGGCGAAGCGCGGCAGCTCGTGGTCGGCGATCTCCTCGCCCATGCGCTGCAGTGCGCGCATGCACACCATGCCGGCGATGCGTTCGGGCTCGGCGCCGGCCGCCAGCGCACCCTCGGCGAGCTCGATGAAGCGGCCCAGCAGGTGCATCATCGCGGCCTGGCGTGCCGGGCTGCAGACGCGGTCGACCTCGGAAAACGCCGACTGGCGCAGGAACGCTTCGTTGACCAGTTCGGCGCACAGCAGCGTCAGCTGTTGGCGCGCGGGCAGCGCATCCTTGCCGATGATGCGCGCCATGCGTTCGAGTTGAGCCTGCTCGTCGAGCAACGTCAGGAAGCGCCGGCGCAGCGCAAGCCACTGGCCGTTGCCCTGCGCGGCCCACCACGGCGCGAACTCGCGCGCGTCTTCGGCGTACGACTGCAGCGGGTGAATGGCGGGGTAGAAGCGCGCCTGCGCTCGTTTCACGTCCAGTGCCCAAAACGCCTTCACATAACGTTTCGTGTGGCTCGTCACCGGCTCGGAAAAGTCGCCCGAGGGCGGGCTGATCGCGCCCATCACGGTCACCGAGCCGGTGCCGCCGCCGAGTGTCTCGACGAGCGCGGCGCGTTCGTAGAAGTCGGCCAGGCGGCTGCTCAGGTAGGCCGGGTAGCCGCCTTCGCCCGGCAGCTCGCCGAAGCGCCCCGACACCTCGCGCAGTGCTTCGGCCCAGCGGCTGGTGCTGTCGGCCATCAGCGCCACGTGCAGGCCCTGGTCACGGAAGTATTCGGCCACCGTGATCGCGCAGTAGATGCTCGCCTCGCGCGCCGCCACCGGCATGTTCGAGGTGTTGGCGATGATCACGGTGCGCTCCATCAGCGGCCGGCCGGTGCGCGGGTCGGTGAGCGTAGGGAACTCGTCGAGCACGCCGGCCATCTCGTTGCCGCGCTCGCCGCAGCCCAGGTAGACGATCACGTCGGCGTTGCAGCCCTTCGCGAGTGCTTCGAGCAGCACCGTCTTGCCGGTGCCGAAGCCGCCCGGAATCGCCGCCTTGCCGCCCTGCGCCACCGGGAACAGGCAGTCGAGGATGCGCTGGCCGGTCACCAGCGGCGCCAGCGCCGGCACGCGCCGGAGCACCGGGCGGGGCGAACGCACCGGCCAGACATGGCTCATCGCGACTTCGCGCAGCCGGCCATCGCCCTGGCGCAGTACGCAGACGGTCGCATCGTCGGCGTATTCACCCGGCGCTGCCACCGATTCGACAACGCCGCTCACGTCGGGTGGCGCCAGGCACAGCTGAGCGCGGACCGTGGAGCCCGCCGCAGCGCCGGCCTCGCCGATCACCGCGCCTGGCGCCAGCAGCGCACCGACGCCGATGCGCGGCTCGAAGCGGCGCCGGCCCGCAGCGGCCGAACGCATGCCCGGTTGCACGAAGTCGGTGCCGGTGCCCGAGAGCGGCCGCAGCAGGCCGTCGAAGATATTGCCGAGCAAGCCGGGGCCGAGTCGAATCGCCAGCGGCTGCCCGTCGCCGTGCACTTCGATGCCCGGGCGCAGGCCGGTCGTGTCTTCGTAGACCTGCACCACGATTGTGTCGTCGTGGATGCGCACCACCTCGCCGAGCAGCGCCTGCGGCCCGACGCGCACCGATTCGCGCAGCGAGAACGGCCCCTGCTTCACGGCGTGCAGCACCGGGCCGGCGATCCAGCGCACGATGGCGAGGCTCATCAGGCAACCTCCGTGCTGCGCACTGCGGTATTGGCTACGACATCACAAGCGCTTCGCGCAGTTGTGAGTCTTCGCCGCAACGGCGTTGTCGCCTTGGGAACGGCCCGGCGGCTCATGTGCCGCCCTCCAGCCGACGCAGCAAGCGGGCCTCGATCGCGGCGCGGTCGGCAAGCAGCCCGGCGAGCGTGCCGTCGACGACGTTGCCGTTCGCGACGAACTTCAGCCCGGCGCCGATGGCCGGGTCGGCTTCGAAGGCGGGCGCTGCGGCACCCGGTTCGACGGCGAGCTGCTGCGCCAATGCCTGCCGCTCCGGTGCCGGCCAGTCGGCCGCGTGCACGATGCGCCACGACGCGCGCGGCATGCACGCCTGGGCGGATTGCAGCACGCGCGCCACCCACGCCGCGCGCGCGTCGGGGCGTTGCCACAACGCGAGCAGTTCGCCCGGCAGTTGCTGCCAGGCCAGCCGCAGCAGCGCCGCGTTGCGCTGTTGTTCGTGCAGCCGGCGCTGGGTGGCGAGCTGCGCCTGCGCGGCAACGATGTGCTCGCGCCGGCGCTGCCGCTGTTCGGCGAACGCCTGGCGCATGCGCAGCCGCGCGTCGGCGTGCGCCTGCGCCAGCAACGCCGTGGCGCGGCCGTTCTCATCGCCGAGGATCTGCGCGCTGCGCCGCGCGCGGTCGGCTTCGACCAGATCGAGCAACGCACGCGCCTGCTGTTCGACGTTCATCGCTTCTCCGCAGGCGCCGTTGTCATGCCTCGAGGCCGAGCTGGGCGCGCAGGCGCGCCGCCAGATCGGGCAGTGGCACCTCGCCGCGCAGGTCGGGCACGATCAGCACCAGCGGCTTCAGCGCCGCCAGCGCGGCACGCAGCGCGCCCGCGGCGATGCCCGCTGCGACGGGCGCCGACACCAGCACCAGGGGCGCCTGCGCACGCGCCCACGCGAGTGCTGCGGTCTCGTCGCCCGCCGGCGGCGTGCGCACCAGCGCACCGGCGAGCCGATAACCCGCCGCGCTGACCTCGTCGCCCAGATAGACGGGCACAGCCATCATGCCAGCCGGTTGAGGATCAGGATCGACACGATCAGCCCGTAGATCGCAATGCCCTCGGCCAGGCCGATGAAGATCAGCAGGCGGCCGAACAGTTCGGGCTTCTCGGCCAGCGCACCGACCGCGGCGGTGCCGACCTTGGCCACCGCGAAGCCCGCGCCCAGCGACGACAGCCCGGTGGCGAGCGCGGCGCCGATCAGGCCCCAGCTGCTGTCGAACGCCGCTGCCTTGAGGGGAATAGCCGCCGCGTCGGCCGCGGCCACGGCGTTCGGCGTTGCCAGCAGCAGCGCGGTGGCGGCCAGGCCCACGAACAGGGTCAGCGCCATCAGTGCAGCCGGTGCGCCAAGCGTTTTTTTCATCTAGTTCTCCTGGGTGGTGAAGGGGGGTGCCGGCAGCGGGCGGAAGGCGCGTCCGCTGCCTTGCATGAATCGGGTGAAGAATTCGAACAGCACGAGCCGGGTGGTCTGGATCGAGACCACCATCGCCTCCAGCACGATCACGACGACGTTGCCGAGCACCAGCACCAGCGCCTTGGCGACGCTGCTGTCGGCCGCGTCCATCAGCGCGACGATCGCCGACGACAGGCCGGCGTGGGCGAGCGCGAACGCGCCGACGCGCGCGAACGACAGCGTGTTGATCAGGATCTGCAGCGTCTTTTCGACCAGCTCGCCGATCGCACCCAGGCCGGCCGCGAGCCGCCCGTGATGCAGCGCATGGCCGATGCAGAAGTACAGCGCCGCGGCGGCGGCCACGAGCAGACCGGCGGGCGCGACGAATGCCGCGAGCAGCCCGAGGTAGACGACGATCAGCGCGGCGTCGGTCAGCAGCCAGCGGCGCATCTCGCCGCGCCACCACGCCGCGAGCGCGTCCAGCCCCAGCCCCACAGTCAGGAGCACGGCGCCACCGACCAGCGGCGCGAGCAGCACCGCCAGCGGCGCGTCGAGCGGATGCAGCCAGAGTGCCGGAATCAGCCCGTGCAGGCTGAACACGCCGCCGAACAGCAGCCCGAACAGGGCGGCCGACAGGCCGCCGACCATCAGCAGCCGCGCGATCGCAAAACGCCTGCGATACCACCAGCCCGCGGCCGCGATGACCAGGCCCTGGCCGACGTCGCCGAACATGTAGCCGAACATCAACGGCACGACGATCGCGAGCAGCGGCGTCGGGTCGGCCTCGGCGGATGACGGCATGCCCAGCGCGCGGCTGAAGATCTCGAACGGGCGCGCCCACGGTGGGTTGCTCAGCAGCAGCGGCGCGCGCAGGCCCGCGGGCGGCGCCGCGTGATGCAGCAGCGCGCGCGCCGAACAGCGCTGCAGTGCGTCGGCGAGCGCGTCGCCGCGCGCGTCGCTCGACCAGCCGGTGATCCAGCAGAACAGTTCGCCGGCTTCGAGCGCGTTCACGTTGTGCATCACCCACTGCAGGCGATTCGCGTCGCCGAGCGCGCGCGGCAGATCGTGGCGCAGATTGAACGACGCCAGCGCCGCGCTCAGCTCGGCCTGCTCGCGTTCGAGCGCCTGCAGGCGCCGCTGCACATACGAGCGGTTCGCGCTCGGATCTGCGTGCAGCCAGCCCGGCACCTCGTGCGCGCTGCCCTTCAGCGTGGTCACGCGCTGCGCCAGCGCCTGCAGCGCTTCGGGCGGGCCCGCGACCAGCAGGTGCGGCGCAGCGTCGATCTGCAGCGTGCGGGCCAGCATCTCCAGCCCCGGCGCGCCCAGCGGCGCCGCCGCTTCGACGTCGGTGCCGGCCGGCAGCACGAACAACCGCACCTGGACCAGTGGGCCGGCCGCGGCGAGCTGGCTCGGGTCGAGCTGGCTCGACGCCAGCTCGTCGAGAACGCGCTGCCAGAGTTGCAGTTCGCTTCGTTCGGCTTCGCCGCGTTGCAGGGCGCGCACCACCGGCTCGGCGTCGTGCGCCCAGGCCCGGACTGTCGCCAGGCAGCGCTGCAGCGTCGCGGCCGGGGCCTCGGGGAAGGCCGAGGGCCGGCAGGCCTGCGGCGCGGGCCAGTAGGTGCGATAGCGCGACGCGAGTTCGAAGAACTGCGCCAGCAAGGGCATCACGTCATTGAGCTCGGCGGGCATGGCGGCGCCGCAGCGTGCTTCGAGTTCGACGGCGCCGGTGCGGGCCAGCGCCTCGAGCACCAGCGTCGCGTCGTCGCGCGCGGCGAGCACCTCGAACCAGCGGGCAGGGCGGGGGCGCAGCATCAGGCCACCCGTGCCGGCGCAAACAGCAAGCGGCCCAGCAATTCACCGCGCAGCCGCTCGAGATCGAGCGCACACAGCGCGACATGGATGAACGCCGCGGCGGGCTCGAGCGTGGCGCGACGCAGCAGCAGCGCCAACCGCGCCTGCAGCGACCTGCGCAGCAGCGCGCCCGGGCCGGGCGGGGCGCCGGCGAACGCGGTGCCATGTTGGAGCAGCGTTGCCACAAGCTGATCCAAGGTGTCGCGCCCGTCACCCGGCCGCTCCGGCAGGCGCCGCCGCCACTCGGTGAGCCAGGTGCGCCCCAGCAACTCCGGCGCAGGCCACGCGCTGGCCAAGGCGCCGAACTTGCCGGCGGCGAGGCCGGCGCGGCGATCATTCGGCGGCGCTGCGCACAGCGCGCGGTAGTCGGGGTCGTCGTGCATCCAGGCGCCAGGTTCGCCGCCGCGTGCCAGGTGTTGCAGCACCGGCAGGTCGGCCAGCACAGCGCACCAGGCCATCGGGGCCTGCCACGCGGCGGGCATCCAAGCGGCGACCTCGGCGACGAGTGCGCGCCAATGCGCTCGCAGCGTGAGCTCGATCTGATGCGATGTGCTGGCCGGCGTGATGCCCACCAGCCAGGGGCGCAGCGGCGAACTGCGCGCGACGGCGAGCAGTGCGCCGAATTCGCGCGTCGTCTCCAGGCGCTGCCAGGCGGCCGCACTCGCACGCTGGCCGTGGCGGGCCTGCAGCCGCGCCTGCGCGAATTCGAGGCTGCCCGATTCGATCACGGTCCCGCTCCGGTCAATTCCCGCGCCAGCGCCGCGACCGCCCGGTCGAGCGCGCCGCGCTCGTCGGCGCTCAGTTCATGCGGTGTCGTGACCAGCGCGGCTTCGGCGTCGATCTCGGCCAGCCGTTGCGCGAGTTCACGCTCGAATGCGCCCACCACGGCGCGAATGCGCCGCTCGGTGCGTTCGGCCACCGAACGCGCGCCAGCACGCGCAAGTTCGGCCAGCTGGCTCGCCTCGACCCTGCTTCGTTCGACTGCCTCGCGTGCCTCGCGCTCGGCATGCAACACCGCGGCGATGGCTGCTTCAGCCGGGTCGTTGACGGGACGTGCTGGAGCGTTGAGCTTTGCCATGTGTCTAGCCGCGCCGACCTCGGTATCGCCGCGCCGACCGGCGCTGCGCCCCCGCGATGCGCCGGGGTTTCAGTATCACGACACGAGTGGGCGAAGTGCTTTGACCTGCCTCAAGCAACGGCTCGATTGGCGCGCCGCCCAGCCTCGATGGGGCGGCTGCCGTCGCGGGCGCGCCGGTGGCGACAGGCTTGTTCGCGCGCGGGTTGGCCGCGAGTTGCCGCGCCGGGCACGTGACATACTGGCCCGGCCCCGCCGCGACCCGCCGTCGCCACACCCCGTGAGCGACGCCATCCGCCGCTGGACCGAACCCTGAGTGACCTGTGATGCAAGACGGCCTTTGCCTGGTGTTCGGCGCGAGCGGCTATGTGGGCACCAACCTGGTGGCGCGGCTGCGGCGCGATGGCCGGCGGGTTCGGGCTGCGGCGCGCAACCTGAAGGTGCTGCAGGCGCGCGAATGGAACGGCGTCGAGCTGGTCGAGGCCGATGCGCTCGACCCGGCCACGCTGCCCGCGGCGCTCGCGGGAGTCGATGTCGCGTACTACCTGGTGCATTCGATGGCCGCCGGGCGCGATTTCGGCCGCCTCGACGTGGCCGCTGCGCGCGCATTCGCCCATGCCGCGGCGATGGCGGGCGTGTCGCGCATCGTCTACCTCGGCGGGCTGGTGCCGCCCGATGCCGTTTCCGAGCACCTGGTGTCGCGCCGCGAAACCGGCGAGGTGCTGCGCGCCGGAGCGGTGCCGGTGACCGAGTTGCGCGCCGGCATCATCGTCGGCGCAGGCTCGGCGGCCTACGAGGTGATCCGCGACCTGGTCAACCACCTGCCGCTGATGGTGACGCCGCGCTGGGTGCAGTCGAAGTCGTCGCCCATCGCGCTCGACAACCTGCTCGAATACCTGGTGCGCCTGCCGCTCATCGACGCGGCTGCGGGCCGGATCTACGAGGCCGGCGGGCCCGAGGTGCTGTCGTATGAAACGATGATGCGCGAGTTCGGCCGCGTCGTCGGCAAGCGCCCCCTCATTGTCCCGGTGCCGGTGCTGACGCCGGGGCTGTCGGCGCTGTGGTTGGCGTTGATCACGACGGTGCCGGCCAGCATCGCGAGCGCCTTGATCGGCGGGCTGAAACACGACATTCCGGCCGACGACGCCGCCTTGCGCGAGCTCGTGCCGCAGCGGTTGCTGACATTCGAAGAGGCGGCGCGGGGGGCGCTGAAGGCGGAATCCGAACACGCGGTCGCAGCGCGCTGGACCGAGGGGCGGCTGATGTTCCGCGGCGGCCGCGCGGACTATTCGTTCTACGCCAAGAGGACGGGCGCGTCGGCCCCGTCGACGGCGCGACCCGAATCAGTGTGGCAGGTGGTCACGGGCATCGGCGGCGCCGACCGCTACTACACGCTGAACTGGCTGTGGTGGCTGCGCGAAGCGATCGACTGGGCCCTCGGCGGGCCCGGTTTCACCCGCGGGCGGCGGGATCCGGACACGCTGCGGCTGGGCGACACGATCGACTACTGGACCGTGATCGGCATCGATGCGCCGCGCCGCCTGACGCTCAACTTCGGCCTCAAGGCGCCGGGCAACGCGGTGCTCGAATTCGAGGTCGAGCCGCGCGACGCAGGCGGCTCGCGGCTCGAGGTCACCGCCTATTGGCACCCGCAGGGGGTCTGGGGACTGCTCTACTGGTACGCGCTGGTGCCGGCGCACGGCTTCCTGTTCGGGCGCTTCGTTCGCGAGATCGTGCGGCGCGCCGAAGCCCTCGAGCTCGCGGTGGAAACGGGTGCGGGCCGCCGCTGAAGGGCGGCGCGGCGGTGCCCGCGTTGCAGGTCAGCGCTGCCGGCTTCGGGCCGCCGGATAGACGATCGTTTCCTCCAGCGCGATGTGGTCGCGGTACAACTCGGTGAACACCGGAATCGCCTCGCGCAGGATGTCGATGTCGTAGCCGTTGTAGCCGTGCGAGGCGGCCCGCAGGTGCGGCGCGAGTTCCAGCCAGTCTTCTTCCAGCCAGCCGTGGTCCTGCTGCAGGCGCTTCACATGCTGCACCAGTTCTTCGTCGCCGCTGCTGAGCAGGTCGGGGAACACGAGTTGTTCCTCCGCCGCGTGATGGGCGCGCGCGGTGGCGTCGAAGAACGCGCAGATTTCATTGGCGAGCGTGCGCGCGCGTTCGTCCGCTCCGGAAGTTTCCAGCTGGTTCAGCAGCAGCGCCAGTTGCCCGAGCGTGCGCATCACCTCGTGATGCGTCTGGTCGAGCGATTCGAACGAGGGCAGCGGCGGCACGGCGGGGCGGCTCGGGCGCGCGCGGCGGGTCTTGGGAGTGGGCATCACGGCTCCTGTTGCACTGGCTCGATTCTTTGGCCGCGCTGTTCCGGCAGTTTGTCCTGGATCAAGTGGCGGGTAGATTCATTCGGCATTCCTCCCTCGAATCGCATGGCACGAGAAAGTGCAGCCCTCGCTTCGCTATCCTGAGCGAGGGGGACGAGCGAGGGCCGGTGCGGCCAGCCAGGAGCGCCTTGAAAACATGAACGACGACAGCGTCGCAGGTGCGGCTTCGAATCGCGTGTTCGACGTCATCGTCGTGGGCGCGGGCATCTCCGGCCTCGTGGCCGCGCACCGGCTGAAGCTGGCGGGCCGGGACGTGCGGGTGATCGATGCCGGCGCGCGCCCGGGCGGCGTGATCGGCAGCGTGGCGCGCGACGGCTGCCGGTTCGAGCGCGGCCCGAACAGCGCACTCGACACGACGCCGCTGATCGGCGAACTCGTCGCGAGCCTCGGCCTGGCGGGTGAACTGCGCTTCGCCAGCGAAGCTGCGGAGAAGCGTTACGTGGTGCGCGGCGGCGTGCTGACCGCGCTGCCGACAACGCCGGGCGCGTTCCTGTCGAGCCGGTTGTTCTCGCCCTCGGCCAAGCTGGCGCTGCTGCGCGAGCCGTTCCTGCCTCCGGCTGCGCCTGAGGCCGAGGAGTCGATCGCGGCGTTCGTGCGGCGCCGCCTCGGCGCTGAGTTCCTCGACTACGCGATCGATCCCTTCGTTGCCGGCATCTACGCCGGCGACCCCGAGCAGATCTCGGTGCGCGCCGCGTTCCCGAAGCTGCACGCGCTCGAACAACGCTGGGGCAGCCTGATCCGCGGCCAGATCTTCGGCGCGCGCGAGCGGCGGCGTCAAAAGGAGACGGCGAAGAACAGCGCGAAGAGTTTCTCCTTTGCGGGCGGCATGCAGGTGCTGACCGATGCGCTGGCAGCATCGATCGGCGGCATCGCCTTGAACACCCGCGCCACCCGGCTCGAGCGCGATGCCGGTGGGGTTTTCACGTTATGGGCCGGGCAGCAGGGGCCTCCGCCCGAATGGCGTGCACGCGCGGTCGTTCTGGCGACACCGGCCGACCGCGCAGCCGATCTGGTGCGCGAACACGCGAGCGACGCCGCTGCGGCGCTCGACGCGATCGCCTACGCGCCCGTCGCCACGGTGGCATCGGCCTATGCCGCGGCAAGCATCGCGCACCCGCTCGACGGATTCGGATGCCTGGTGCCGCGCAAGGAGCGGCGGCGCATCCTCGGCGTGCTGTTCTCGAGCACGATGTTCGAAGCGCGGGCGCCTGCGGGCATGGCCTTGCTGACCACCTTCATCGGCGGGCAGCGCCAGCCCGAATTGGCGGGCCTCGCCGAAGCCGACATCGCCGCGCTGGCGCACGCCGAACACACCGCCTTGCTTGGGGCGCGCGACGAGCCGCTGTTCCAGGCCGTGACGCGCTGGCCGCGCGCGATCCCGCAATACACGCTCGGGCACCTCGAGCGGGTGGCGCGCGCCGAGGCGGCGGCCCGGGTGCTGCCGGGACTGTTTTTCTGTGCAAGCTGGAAGGGCGGTGTGTCGGTCGGCGACTGCATCAGGAACGGCCACCTCGAAGCGGATGCCGTCGCGGCGTTCCTTCGCGAGTCCGTCTAGGCGATCGTCCCGTGGGCATCGCGTCGCTGCTGCTCACGCTGGCGTTCGCGACGCTGCTCGTGCTGCCCGGCTTCTTCAAGCCCGCCGCGCGCGCCTGGGTGGTGGCGTCCCTTGCGACGCTCGCTCTGTTCCTGGGCCTGCAGGTGGTGCCGACGCTGCTGCCCGGTGAGCGTGTGGTCGGCGACCATTGGAACTGGAGCGGTCAACTGCTCGGATTGGCAGGCACGTTGTGGATCGCGTTGATGCTCGCGCGGCGCGGCGTGCTGGCGTGGCGCGAGATGGGTTTTACCTGGGCCCAGCGGCCGGGGTCGGTTCGCCCTGCGCTGTGGGTGTCGGCGGCAGCGCTGTCACTCAACCTGCTGGCGATGAACCTCAGCAGCTTTCGCCTCGGCCGCGTGCCGCTGGAAACCTGGGTCTACCAGGCCACGCTGCCGGGGCTGGTGGAAGAAGTGCTGTTCCGCGGTGTGTTGCTGGCGCTGCTCGGCCGCGCGTTCACCGCGCAGCGTGACTTGGCCGGTGCGTCGATCGGCTGGGCCGGTGTGGTGGTCACGCTCGTGTTCCTGGCCTTGCACGGCGTCACCGCGGGCACGCTGCTCGGCGTCACCGCGGGCACGCTGCTCGGCGTGACGCCGGCCGCGCTGCTGTACCTGTGGCTGCGCGCGCGCACCGGCAGCCTCGTCGCGCCCATCGTCGTCCACAACCTGTGGAACTTGTCGGTGTACGCCGCCCATCTGTGAGCGCGCGGGGTGGGCTGCCATTGCCCCAGCCCGGTTGAATGCGCCGAACCGTTGCCGGCCCCGAAGCAGTCGCTCATCGAGGCGCGACGATCTTCCCAATCGCTCGACGAATCGAGAATCGCCCCGGATCACCAGTGCGCCAAGGCCTGGATCAGACCCGCCTTGATGTCTGCGTTGGCGAAACTCGCGGCGATCGAATTGCGCGCCAGGTCGCGAAGAGTGTCGTCGGACCAACCGAACGCCTGGCTGCACAGCGCGTACTCGCCCTGCAGGCTGGCGCCCAGCAAGACCGGATCATCGGTGTTGATCGACACGACGACGCCCGCGCGCCGAAGACTGTCGATCGGGTGGCCCTCGATCGCAGCGTAAACGCCCAACTTGAGATTGGACGTCGGGCAGATTCCCAGCGGAATGCGTCGATCGGCCAACAAGGCGACGAGGTCGGGGTCTTCGATCGCACGCACGCCGTGGTCGATGCGATCGGCACCGAGCAGTTCGATCGCGTCTCGCACGCCCTCAGGGCCGCTCGACTCGCCGGCATGCACGGTGCGGCGCAGGCCGGCCGCACCCGCGAGCTTGAAGGCCTGCGCAAATCGCGGGCCGGTCCGGCCTGCGGCAGCCTCGTTGCCGTCGATCGACAGCGCCACGACGCGCGGGTGGCGCAACGCGATCAGCGAATCGACCAGCTCGGCGGCAGCGTCCGATGATTGAGTGCGCAGCAGGCTGACGCACAAGCCCACCGGCGGCAGGCCGTCTTGCTCGGCAGCGGCAAAGCCGGCATCGATGGCGTCGATCATGTCGGGCAGGCGACCGTGCCACGCCGTCCAGTGGGTCGGGTTGACGATCACGTCCGCATAGCCTGCACCGCTGTCGGCAAGCCTCTGGCAATAGCCGTAGCTCAGTTCGGCCAGGCGTTCGCGTGTCGAAGCCAGCCCGCAGGCCCAGTCGAGGAAATGCAGGAAGTCGGCGAGGCCCTCGAATTGCAGCAAGCGATCGCGAGGCCTGGGCATGGGCACCCCCGCCTGAAGGGCCCATTGCTCGAGAACGGTCGGCTCGAAGCAGCCCTCGAGGTGTGCGTGCACCTCGGCCTTCGGCAAGGCGCGCAGTCGGTCGATGTGAGGCGCGCTCGTGGTCGGCTGCATTCTGGGAACTCGGTTGTGTGACGTCACGGGCCAGGACGCCGGGCGTCAGTCTCGCGCAACAGCATCGCTGCGTCATACGTCGGCGCGAATAGCCGATATGCAGCGCTGGCGCCGAGGCTACTGCGAAGGCGGCGGACCGCTTCGGTCGCCAGGTCATCGCGGCCGAGGTCTCGCAGGGCGGTCTCAGGCGGCCAGCGGTAATTAGACGTCCGTTGCCTGTTGTGACACGCGGCACGCCGGATGCTCAGCTTGGGGGTCGGCTTTGTGGCGGTGAACTTTGTGAAGCGAACGGCGCCTGGCGACCCGGAGCCGCCGCTCAGCGCTGTGAAAAGCGGTCAAGCGTGAGCGTGCATGACCAGCCAAGTGCCTTGGCCGTTTCAGGGGCGACAACTCTGCTCACTCTGCTCTCCTCGCAGAAGTATGTAGTGAGTAAAGTTACTCACTATAATGCACAAATGCCACTCGATGAGTTCCAACGTCACGCCGGAAAACTGATCTCTGATCGACTAGCCGAGATGCCCGAGCGTATCCAGATCCTGGCCGGCCCGCGCCAGGTCGGAAAGACGACGCTCGTCGACCAAATCCTCAACGGAGCGGGTCGGCCCGTCGGTTCTAGAGCCTTGCTGGCCGCCGAAGCTTCGCCCGTCGCGGTAGACACAGCCTTCGGATGGAATCGGCCAGCGCACATTGGTCCCGACTGGTTAATAGCGCAATGGGCACGCGCCGAGGCCTCGGCCAAGGCATGGGACGAGTCCAAACATCCGGACGCCAAGACCACACCCTTCGTTCTTGCGATCGACGAAGTGCAGCGCCTGCCGCAGTGGTCCAGCCTGGTCAAGGGCTTGTGGGATCGCACCCTTGCGCTCGGCGTGCGTATGCACGTGCTGCTGCTCGGTTCTTCTCCGCTGCTGATGCAGCAAGGCCTCACGGAAAGTCTCTTGGGTCGCTACGAGGTGCTGCGCTTGGGGCATTGGTCTTTCGACGAGATGAACACGGCTTTCGGCCTGACCCTTGAGCAGTACCTCTACTTCGGCGGCTTCCCTGGGAGCGCGCGCTTCATTGGAGACGAAACGCGCTGGCGCGACTATGTGCGCGAGTCCTTGATCGCCCCCAACATCGAGAAGGATGTATTCGAGATGTTCAGGGTGGATAAGCCCGCGTTGCTGC
>JANNKS010000137.1:0-1779 GCA_031396425.1 Rhizobacter sp.
GGGATCCACTCGCTGCGGATGCGCGCCGAGCTGCAATGGATCCCGACTTTCGTCGGGATGACGGGACTCATCGGGTTGACGGGCATCGTCGGGTCGACGGACCAGCAACGCGGCGCGCAAACGGCTCGGCGATACCGGCACCTGGCTCATGCGCACCCCGGTGGCGTGGTGGATTGCGTTCAGGATTGCCGGCGCGGTCGCCACCAGCGCCGGTTCGCCCACGCCCTTCGCGCCCCACGGGCCGAGCGGCTCGGGGTCCTCGATCAGGTGCACCGTGATCGGCGGCACATCGCCGAAGGTCGGAATCAGGTAGTCGTGCAGGTTGTCGGTGCTGCCGTTGACGTACTCCTCCATCAACGCCATGCCGATGCCCTGCGCGATGCCGCCGTGGATCTGGCCTTCCACCTGGGTCGGGTTGATCGCGCGGCCGACGTCGTGCGCGGCGTGGATGTGCAGCAGCTTGACGGTGCCGAGTTCGACATCGACCTCGACTTCGGCCATCTGCGCCGCAAAGCCATAGGTCGCGTAGGGCACGCCCTGGCCGTCGGCGTCGAGCGGCACGGTCGGCGGGTTGAAGTGGCCGGTGCCTACGAAGAGATCACCATGCGAGTTGGTGGGCAGCGTGGTGAGGTCGAGTTGCCGCTGTGGCGCACCTGATGTGGCGATGAGCATCGTTCCCTGCAACGACAGTTGGGCCGGCTCGCTGGCACCCAGTGCCAGCAGCAACTGGCGCCGCAGGTCTTGCCCGGCGGCACGCGCTGCGTTGCCTGACACGAACGTCTGGCGCGAGGCAGACGACTTGCCGGCGTCCGCCGTCAGATCGGTGTCGCCCATCACCTGGCAGACCCGCGCGAGCGGCAGGCCCACCGCGTCGGCGAACATCTGTGGCATCACGGTGGCAGTGCCCTGACCGATTTCCTGCGCGCCGTTGTAGAGCATCAGGACGGCCTCGCTCGCCCTGGCGAGCCCCGCTGCTTTCGATGGTTCGCCCAGGGAGGCCGCAGCCTTGGCGGCAACCTGGCCGGCGCGCGCGCCGGTGCCGGTTTCGCTCACCGGGATGCTGCGCAGGCGCAGGCCGGCGCGCATCGTCGACGGGTTGGCAATCACGGTGTTGCCGATGCCGTACCACATGCACGCGATGCCGACACCGCGCCGCTGCGGCACGCCGGCCCCGGCGCGGCCGTTGAACGCCTGCGCCGCCACGCGGGCAGCGCGCCACGCCGGTCGCAGCGCATCCAGGCAAGCCTGCAGCCCGACACTGGCCGCGAGCAGCTGGCCGGTGCCGGTGGTGTCGCCGGCCCGCAGTGCGTTGCGATGGCGGAATTCGAGCGGGTCGATGCCGCACTGTTCGGCGAGTTGATCGATAAGCCGCTCGCCGAGCAGCGTCGACTGCGGCACGCCGAAACCGCGGAATGCGCCTGCGACGCTGTTGTGCGTCAACACCGCGCGCGTCAGCGCACGCTGGTTGGCAAAACGATAGGGCCCGGCGGCGTGAATCGGGACGCGGTTTGCCACCGTCGGGCCCCAGGACGAATAAGCGCCGGTGTTGAAGTCGCCCTCGAAATCGTAGGCCACGAGCTCGCCGTCGGGGTTGCACCCGGCGCTGGCGCGCAGCCGGGAAGGATGCCGCTTGGTGCTGGCTTGCATCGACTCGGGCCGGGTGTAGACCAGCCGCACCACACGGCCCAGCTTGACTGCCGCCACCGCCAGTAAGGGCTGCACCGACAGGTCGAGCTTGCCGCCGAAGCCTCCGCCCATCGCTGAAGGCACGATATGCAC